>WFZU01000228.1 GCA_015489405.1 Bacteroidales bacterium | reverse complement strand
TCATATTAATGCGTACCTTTGCGGAGATTTTTTTGTATTAAATTAATGTTCAAAGGTTTAGATGTTTTCTGACAAAGAAATAATAGAGGGTTGTTTGCGAAAGGAAGCCCGTTTTCAGCAATTACTTTATCAAAAGTATTCGCGGAAGATGTACGGGATTTGCTTGCGTTTTGCAAAAAACCGTTATGAAGCGGACGACATCTTGCAGGAAGCCTTTGTAAAAATATTTAAAAATCTTTCAAGGTTTACGCACAGCGGCTCTTTTGAGGGGTGGATACGGCGGACTTTTGTCAATACGGCAATCAATTATTACAAGAAAAACGTAAAACACAGCCAGACCGAGGACATTGATGAACAGTGGGAAATATCGAGTCGCAATGAGACTCCCGTTCAGAAAATGTCGGCAGAAGATTTGTTGCAACTGATACACAGCCTGCCGGACGGATACAGAATGGTATTCAACCTGTTTGTGATTGAAGGCTATTCGCACAGCGAGATTGGAGAGATGCTGGGAATTTCGGAGGGTACCTCCAAATCACAATTGGCAAGAGCGAGAAAAGTACTGCAAATAAAAATAGAGAAATTATATAGTGAGTAGTGAAAATGGGTAATAAGTATTCGGATATGGATCAACTTTTCCGGGAGAAGTTTGAAAACTTCGCTCCGGAGCCGCCTGCAGGGGTCTGGGAAAATATTTCCAAGCGGATTTCCGGCGGGAGCAAGGGTGGTGTGTTTATAAGCATACTCATACCCTTTTTGGCTGCCGGCTTGTTCCTCTTCTTTACGACTCCCATTACACATTTCAATATAGGGAAAAATCTCTGGGACACAATTCGTAAGCCTTTGTTCACCGGGAAACCGGATGCTCCGCAAAAGAAAACGGGAATTGTGGAATTTGAAAAACCGGAAAAACGCCGTTTTTCAACGCCAAAAACAGTTTCCTTACCGGTGCGTACACAGAACAAAACACTTGCCGTTTTGACGGACCAACAGACTGCGTTTGATTATCCGGTCAGCCGTCTTGATTTTCGCAAGAATATTTCCTTTGTGGCAGCGCGGAAAAATGCTCCTTTTGTTCACAAAAACAGCAAAAAGTTAAATGCTAAACGAATCAACAAAAGAAATCGCGGGTCTTGGCAATTGTCGGTATCGTTTTTGCCTGAATTTATCAGCTACGACAAGAACATACAATTTGGACTGAACGGACAAAATACCAACCGTCAAAACAATTTCTATTTTACCGCCCAATACATTAAGGATAATTACTTTATTGAAAGTGGAATCGGTTACGGAAGGGTTTTAGACCGTTCGGCGGCAGAGGTAAGTTTCAGGAAATATTTGGGATCTTGGAACGATTTGTATGATGTTACCACGGAAATCAATGATGCCGGCGAAGAAGTTCCGGTCTATCATTACCGGAAAGTAGATGTATATGACACTGTTGCGAGCTATCAGTACAACGATGCGATCACTTCGTACGACTATCTGCAAGTCCCCTTGTTCTTCGGTATAAAACGAAACGCAGGCAGACTTAATTGGACCCTGAAAGCCGGAGGTGTTTACTCCCGCATTGTGCGGAAAGCGCAACACGTAGATACGCAAACAGGAGGACAATTTTTGAGTTCGAACGTATTGATTCCCGAACGCAGGAAAGAACAATTTCAGGTCGTCATCAGTGCCGGCGTGGAATATCAAATCACGAACCGTTTGAGTTTCTCTTTTGAACCCAGTTTCAAACAAAATATTAATCATTCATTTTCCGCCGACAGGAAAATGACGAAACCTTATTCTTTCGGAGTCAGGACAGGAATTTTATTTAAATTAAAGTAAGATAATGAGTAAGAATACACATACTAAGAGTTTTTTTCTCAACCTTATGATTTTATTCATTTGGGGGCTTTTCTCTGTGGTTTACGCAGGAGAGCGGAAAGTGATTCTCTTGGGTCAATTGGTGGATTCGATAAGTGGTAGAGGCATAGAAGACGTTTGGATTCATTGTGAGGGAGATCCTTCCGTTTCCAACATTTCTTATTCAAACGATTTTTATACCAATGCGACCGGACTTTTCGGAGACACGATTGTCGTTGACGAACACATCACTAAGGGAGCTTTGATATTCACTTTCGATTATGATAATGTCTCCTATGAGTTTTCCCGGTTTTTCCGGTTTAATGAACGGTTGGAAATATTTCTTACGCCGATGTTCAACATTTTGACTTCCGGGGGTACGCTTCCGGGCTTTCAGGCGAAGTTTTCCTTCACCAATGAAAATGAGGAACACGAAGCCTCAAAATTGTTATTTGAAGATGAGTCTATTGCCATCAATGCGGATATTATCTCCTGGCATTGGGATTTCGGGGACGGCAGTACTTCAAGTTTACAGAATCCCAAACACACCTACACAGAAGAAGGGATTTATGAGATATCTCTTACGATCAGCGGAATTTCCGCCGGAAAAAATAATTTGCAGATAAGTACGATTTCCCATCCGGTCTATGTTTACAAGCGCTACGAATCAAATATTATTTTCGGGCAGATCTTTCTGGGAGAATCATTGCTTCCCACATTAAGTGATTATGGCACTGCCTATCTCTATCACGTATTCGGAGAGAACTCAATCGATTCTTTGTGTATGATTGACAGCGTCAACCTCTGTGGCTATGCAGCCTATTCCTTTCTTTCTATCCCCGAGGGAAACTACATTGTAAAAGCATCTCTCAATCCGTCATCCGATTATTATTACGACTATAGTCAAACCTATTTCGGCAATCAATTGTTTTGGCAAGATGCTGAAATCATTACGCTGCTCGACGGAAATGCCTCTTGTGATATCAATCTGATTCCCAAACTGAGTTTTTCTACAGGTGAAGGTCAAGCCGAAGGAGAAATCATTGCTCAAACCAAAAGTGCGGGTATAGAAAATGCTTATATCCTTTTGCTCAATGAAGAGGGGGAATCTTTGATGTCCAGTAATTCCGATGCGGATGGCAACTTTGGATTTTCCGGACTTCCTTACGGTACTTATAATGCATATGCCGAACTTACCGGAATCTCCGGAGAACCTCTGACGTTTACACTGGACGAAAGTAATCCCGAAGTGGGCAATTTGCAATTTGTAGTTACTGAAACAGGTATTCAGGGTTCGATTAACGGTACGGACGAAAACAATATTTCTGCATTGAGCATCAGCCCTAATCCCTGTATCAATGCCGTTGGGATAAACATTCCGGCAGGTTCACCTTATACCATCCGGGTGTATGACCTCACGGCTGCGCTTATCCTTGAACAAAAGGGTTACTCCACCGGGACTATACGTCTGGATGCATCCGCTTGGAAACCGGGGGTTTACTTTGTAAATATAGTTGTTGACGGACAAACTCAGCTCGGAAAATTAGTCAAAAAATAAAGCTGTGATTGCGGCTTTTCATTCCTATTACAGTTTCCGTTATGGCATTCTCTCTTTGGAGGAGATTATTGATGTTGCACTAACGGAAAATTTGGAGGCGGTACTTCTTTGCGACATTAATTATTCGGGAGCCATTCCCGGATTTGTACGATTATGCCGGCAACATCATCTTCGTCCTATTGCCGGAATTGATTTCCGGAACGAAAAAGATGTGCACTTATACATAGGTATTGCAAAAAATAATGAGGGCTTCGCACATTTAAACCGTTTTCTTTCGCGACACCTACGCGAAAAGAAAGATTTTCCTGCCCTTGCTCCCGAACTTCCGGAATGTGTCTTTGTATATCCGTTTCCCCAAGCTTCTCCTCCTCCCGGAGGACAAGTTGCAGGGATTCCGCCCTCCCGTTTCCATTCTGCCCTGCTCAACAAGGAAATATCCGGTGAGCAAAGCCTTCTTTTTCCACTCATTACCGGAATAGACGAAGCAGCCATCGAAATCCACCGCCACCTGCGGGCGATTGACCGCCGGTGCCTTCTTTCGCAGTTTGAATTTACTAATGTTGAGGAGTTTGTCTTTCCAAAAGTGAAAATAGATACAGCACACTACGAAAGGCAAGTTTCATTTTTTGAGGATTTCAATATTGATATTTCATTTCATGACTTGAAAAACAAAAAGTTATTTTTGGATAATGAAGCCGCAGACACTGCTTTGCTTAGACGTTTGGCTTATGCCGGATTTCACAAACGTTACTCTTCTTCGAATGAATTTGCCCGCCAACGACTGAAAAAAGAATTGTCCACCATTATCCGATTGGGCTTTACATCTTATTTTTTGATTACGTGGGATATTATTTCCTATGCCCGCGAAAATAATATTCCTCATGTCGGCAGGGGGAGCGGTGCCAACAGTATCGTGGCTTATTGTCTGGGGATTACTGCGGTTGATCCCGTTGAGTTGGATTTATATTTTGAGCGGTTTATCAACCCCTTGCGTAGCAGTCCACCGGATTTTGACATTGATTTTTCGTGGAGAGACCGTGTAAAGATACAAACTTATATTTTTTCAAAATACGGAGAAGAACGGATGGCGCTTTTGGGTACGGTCAATCGTTTTCAACAAAGGGGGATTATTCGCGAATTGAGTAAGGTTTACGGATTGCCGAAGGAGGAAATAGACGATTTTGTGCAACAACCGCAACAGGCACAAAATCAAGATGAGTATCACCGCAATATTTACCGTTTGGCACAATCCATTGTGAATTTTCCGAATATGAACAGCATTCATGCGGGAGGGATTCTAATATCCGAGAAATCTGTCTTTTACTATACGGCATTGAATTACAGTGCCGTAGGCTTTGGTTCTACGCAGTTTGATATGTTTACGGCAGAGGATTTGGGCTTTGAGAAATGGGATATTTTAAGTCAACGGGGAATCGGTCATATTCGAGAAACGATTGCCTCGATAAGGAAAAATTACGGGATTGAAATAGATATAGAAGATTATCAAAGGATTAAGCCGGACGAAAAGACGAAACAATTGTTGAAACGCGGAGAGACCATCGGATGTTTCTATGTTGAAAGTCCCGCTATGCAAGGCTTGATAAAGAAGTTGCAATGTGATGATTATCCAACGCTGGTGGCAGCAAGCTCTATCATCCGTCCGGGCGTTGCCAAATCCGGGATGATGCGCAAGTATATCGAATGCAGCCACGACCCTTCCAAAGCCCATTATCCTCACCCCTTATTGAAAGAGCTGCTGAAAGACACTTTCGGTGTCATGGTCTATCAGGAAGATGTGTTGAAGGTCTGTCATCATTTTGCCGGTATGGATTTGGCGGATGCCGATATTTTGCGGCGGGGAATGAGTGGAAAATTCCGGAGCAAAAAGGAGTTTATGAGGGTGAAAGAGAAATTTTTTGAACTATGCAATGCGAAGGGATATGCGCAGCGTATAGTCCGCGATTTATGGCAGCAGATAGAATCTTTTGCCGCCTATTCATTCTCCAAAGCACATTCGGCTTCCTATGCCATGGAAAGTTTTCAAAGTCTTTTTCTGAAAGCTCATTATCCTTTGGATTTTATGGTAGCCGTGCTCAATAATTTTGGTGGTTTTTATCCCTCATGGCTATATTTCTATGAAGCAAGGCGACTGGGAGCAGTCATTGAATTGCCCGACATCAACCGGAGCGATTACCTGAACAGACTGGAAGGAAATCATATTTATACCGGCTTTGTGCATATTCAAAATGTGGATAAAAATTGGATTCAAAGCCTCATTGAAGAGCGGAAAACGCATGGACGGTTTCGTTCTTTTGAAGATTTTATGAAGCGGGTAAATCATCACAAGGAAAATATTATTGCACTGATACGCTTGCAAGCATTTCGCGAATTTGAACCTTCGGCTACCGGACTTTTGTGGAAATATACCGGTTATTCGTCCGGAGACACGCCTCTACAAACACAACTTTTTGATCTTACGAACGACTATATTCTACCTTCTTTCGAAGAAAATCCATTGAAAGCCGCCTATGAAGAGATACAATTACTGGGCTTTCCGGTCAGTATGAATTACTTTGAGATGCTACAGACCACATTTCGCGGGGAGATAATGGCAAAAGAAATGCCGGCTCATAACGGAGAGGACCTTCGTATGTTGGGTTTGCTGGTGAACAAGAAATACATCCGTACGAAAAGGGGAAATTATATGGCATTCGGATTCTTTATGGACGCAAACGGCGACTATTTTGACACCACACATTTCGCTTCAAGTCCCGGACAATATCCTTTTCAGGGAGCCGGCATATATCTATTGAAAGGGAAGATCACCGTAGAGTTCGGGCATCCGTCCTTGAAGGTATTCCGGATGGCGCGAATGCCTTTACAAAAAACAGATGATATTTGATACAAAGACGTGAATATGAAGAAATTTAGCAATCTTTTGCTGTGGCGTACAGAAAAAAGTTTTTAAGAAAAATTAAAGTATCACTATCGGAAATGTTTGTACTTTCGCCGTCATAAAATATTATTATGGAGAAGTATAAAAAGTATAATCTGATTGCCGGCTGGGTCGTTTTTTTCATTGCAGCCTTTGTCTATCTCTCAACCATTGAGCCTACTGTAAGTTGGTGGGACTGTGGGGAGTATATTGCCACCACATACAAACTTGAAGTCGGACATCCTCCCGGAGCTCCTTTCTTTCAGATATTGGGACGGATATTTTCTCTGTTCGCAGGCGGCAATGTTTCGCGCGTAGCGATGATGATTAATGCTATGTCTGCCCTGGCTAGTGCATTTACCATTCTGTTTCTTTTTTGGACGATTACGTATTTTGCCAAAAAAATCATTATCAGAAACGATGAGGTTAGAGATGCTCAGATATTTTCCGTGATTGGGAGTGGCGTTGTCGGAGCATTGGCTTATGCTTTTTCCGATTCGTTTTGGTTTTCGGCAGTTGAAGGAGAGGTATATGCCATGTCCTCATTCTATACGGCAATCATTTTTTGGGCTATTCTGAAATGGGATGAAGAGGCGGATAGTAAGCGGGCTTATCGCTGGATTCTTTTGATAGCATTTCTTATCGGGCAGTCCATTGGCGTACACCTGTTAAATTTACTTGCTATTCCGGCAATATCCTTGGTGATATATTTCCGTAAATACGATTTTACCTGGAAAGGTTTCATTATTACTTTGGCTATTTCGCTCGTAATTCTACTTACGATTATGTATCTGTTGGTACAAGCCTTTGCTTCCATTGCCTACGGATTTGACTTTTTCTTTGTCAATGGTTTGGGTTTACCCTTCAATTCGGGAAGCATTTTCTTCCTCTTTTTGGTCGTTGGATTAACTGCTTTCGGAATTTATTACAGCGAAAAACATGGCAAACGGATTTTGAATTTAAGCTTATTGAGTTTAGCTTTTATTTTGATTGGTTACTCTACTTATTTTATGGTCGTAATCCGCTCCTATGCCAATACGCCCATCAATGAAAATATGCCGAAAGATGCCTTGACACTTCGTCCGTATTTAAGCCGTGAGCAGTATGGAGAACGTCCGTTATTGAAAGGTCATTATTATAATGCACCTTTGGAAAGAGTGAACGGCAATCCTGTCTCCGAAGATGGAGAACCGGTTTATGTAAAAGATGAGAAAAAAGGGAAATATGTGCTAACGAATGCCATGAAAGGAACGAAGTATGTCTATGACCACCGTTTCAATACACTTTTTCCCCGTCTTTGGTCCACGGACCCCAAACATGCGCGCATGTACAAGGAGTATGTCAAAGGTGTGCCTATCAGTGTAGATGAGGGCAATGGCACCAAGACCATATATAAACCTACTTTTTTGGAGAATCTGCGCTTCTTTTTTGACTATCAGGTGCGTTTTATGTATTTCCGCTATCTGATGTGGAACTTCTCCGGAAGACAGAATGATATCGAAAGCCAAGGAGAACTAAATCACGGGAACTGGATAACGGGAATTGATTTTGTAGATGAAAACCTGTTGGGACTCCCGCCCCAAGACGATCTTCCGAAAAGTATGCAAAACCCTTCGCATAACGAATACTATATGTTGCCATTCTTATTAGGCTTGGCAGGTTTGTTTTTCCAATTCAACAGAAACCGGGAAGGCGGCTGGATAGTGCTCACCTTGTTTATTTTGACCGGATTTGCCATTATCGTCTATTTGAATCAGACACCTATGCAGCCGAGAGAACGGGATTACGCCTACGTGGGCTCCTTTTATGCTTTTGCTATTTGGATCGGCTTAGGAGTGTTGGCATTGATTGAGGGGATTCGCCGTTTTCTCCCGGAAAAAGTTGCCGTCATTGTAGTCGTGTTGTTATCAGTGGCTTTAGTGCCGGGTATTATGGCAAAAGAAAATTGGGACGACCACGACCGTTCGGGGAAATATGCGACCTTGGATTGGGCGAAAAATTACCTCAATTCGTGCGAGAAGAATGCCATTATCATCACGAATGGAGACAATGATACTTTCCCTTTGTGGTACGCCCAAGAGGTGGAAGGAATCCGTACGGATGTGCGCGTGGTAAACTATATGTTGGCTTCGGGCTATTGGTATATCCAACAGATGATGGAGAAGAAATATGACTCGGACCCGCTTCCTTTGAGTCTTAGTGCCGAGCAGTATGAACACGGAAGAAATATGTACCTTATCGTACAAGATATGGTTAAGGATTATGCGGATGTCCGGGATGTCATTCCCTTGATCAAAAAAGAAGATAAAAGACTTGTTTACGTAGGACCGGATGGAGAGAAAATGCATATTTGGCCTGCCAAGAAGTTGAAACTCCCTATTGATTCGGCAGATATGGTTCGCAAAAATGCCGTACCGGAATATTTCCGGAATGATATGGTGGATGAGATTGACTGGCAGATAAAAGGCAATGTTATTTACAAAAACGAATTGTTCTTGCTGGACCTTATTGCTACCAATGACTGGAAAAGACCAATCTATTTTGTAAGTCCGAACAGTGTAAGCAAGGTGTTGAACATTACTAATTATGCACATTTGACCGGAACAGCCTACCGCTTGCTACCGGTGAAGGCGAAATTCCTAACCAAAGGTTTCGGCGGTATCGATATTGTGAAGTCTTATGAAAATCTGATGAAATTCAATTTCGGGAATATCAATGATCCGGATGTCTATGTGGACCGGGAGACGACCCGTAATATGATGAGCGTCAAATACGATTTCCTGTTCACGGCACAAGCATTGGCGGACAACAAGGATTATGATAAGGCAATCAAATTATTGGATAAACTGTTTGAAGCCTTTCCGGTGGACAAGTTTGTTCCGGACATCTATTCCATCCAGATGGCTGCAATCTATTCCGAGGCAGGTGCGCATGAAAAAAGCAAGGCACTCCTCAAAGCTATTGTGGACAATTATCAAAGTGTGATTGATTATATCAACCGTTTGGATGAGGAAAAAGCTAAATATTTTGAAGACGACTACCGCGAAGCCTTGGGCGCATTGCAACGGGTGCTGATGATTTCCAAAGAAAATAAATATCCGGAGATACAAAAAGTTGCCGATAGCATTTTTAAGGTTGAGATTGGCAGCAGTATGTAATACATTACAGTATAGCTGCTTACAAAAGTGGTTTTAATCCATATTTACTTAGAGCTTGTCTATAATGTCCGACTTCTGCGTTACGCTCGTTCTGAAACCAGTCATTGACAAAAGTCAACTCCTTTGCTTTCAAAACTTCGCAAGCCTTGAATTCGAACATTCTAGCCCAAGCTCTTGACTTTATGGACAGACACTACTTAGTATATTATCAATGAAATATTAATAATAATGAAAAAGACCTTTTTACTTGCGTTTGCGTTTATTTTTGGAATTACGTCTTTAATAAAAGCGAATATGCAAGATTCAATTTTAATAAAACATTCTTGTAAAATCGTTGAACATGGTTTTTTTACTTTCTACACTTTTGATGGTAACGATTCAATAATTAAGAACGTTTTTGGCTATAGTCTCAACTTGAAAAAACAAACATTTGTCGTGGCTTTTCTTGAGAGTGATACTATTCAAACAGATTCAATGGACATAAATGCTTGTTATAAAGGGGAAGAATGGAATAAAAAACGTATAGGAACTTCCGTTGAAAAATACTTTTTGCTTTTTCATCCGGATTTTCTTAAATGGAATAATGCGCAAAAGTTAGATTTTTTTATTCGATCAAGTAAAGAAGAGTGATGAGCAAAAAGTTTCACCGGCAGGGATTTTAGTTGTTTCGACATTCGACTATTACGCGACTTTGCACATTCAAGAAAGTAAATCGCTAATACATAGCTGCAAGTGTTTTGACAATGCATTACATTTCCCTTCTCCGGCAAAAGAATTTTCCCTATCTTTGCCCCGAAGAAAAGAATCGTTCTTAAAAAATAATAACAGGAGTTTCCGTTCTTTCAGTGGGTCGTATGCTCTCGCCCGACAACTTCGTCCAAGAGCCCGGTTACACCCAGAACTACAACCGGTATAGCTATGCGTTGAATAATCCTTTGCGATATACGGATCCGGATGGGGAGTAGGTACATTTGGCGATTGGTGCATTACTTGGTGGAGTAATAAATGTTACTACGCATTGGGAGCAGATTGATAATTTTTGGGACGGTGCAAAATATTTTGGTGTTGGAGCTTTGGCCGGTGGGTTGGCTGCCGGGAAACAGGCTTTGACCGGTGGGATTGTGGGTGGATTTATGGGTGGGATTGATGCTTTAATTCAAGAAAAACCTCTCTTTACCGGAACTTCTAAGGGGGAAACGAGATTTTTATCGAATGATCTAAAAAAGAGGGGGTACTCTTCAATTGACGACGAAACATTGATTGAAAATGTCAGACCTTATATGAAAGAAATTAATCCGGGAAATGGAACTGTAACTTTTAATAGGTTGCTAAAAGGGGAACCTTTGGGACCTTATTACAGGCTAGCTCCAAAAAACTTCGATGTTATTGATACGATAATTACTGATAAAACTGTGACCTTTTCTTATGTAAATGCAGGTAATCACACTTTGATGGGACTTGTTTCTGATGTAGAACATCGTGTTTTTCCTGCTCCCAGAACGTACGGAACATTTTTTTC
>WFZU01000227.1 GCA_015489405.1 Bacteroidales bacterium | reverse complement strand
TTGCAAACACAGTAATGTTCGCTCAGAAAGGACAACAGTATCTCCCCGAACCACAATATCCGGAACTATTCAAGACCATTCCATTGATTAGCAACAACAGTCCCGAATGGGTAAAAATGATGTACGGCAAATCCCCCAATTACTACGAAGTAGAAAAAGCCTACAACGAATATTACCGGCAACATAAATTTGAAAAAAATACACATACTCAGAATTACCGCTATTGGACACGGACGATTGAAACGCATCATTATATGCAAGAGGATGGGAGCATACATATTCCTACGCTTGAAGAACAACAACGGGAAGAGGCTCTTTTGAAAGCAAAATACCAAAAAAGCAACAGTGCAGGAAATTGGCAATGTATCGGACCTTTTGAAACCTACAATTCTGCCGGGACGGCTAAACAGTCTTCCCAAGTCAATATATATACGATTACCCAATCGCCCACAAACCCCAATGTATTGTATGCGGGAACGGAAGGCGGAGGACTTTTTAAAACGGTTGACAAAGCGCTAAACTGGACAGCTATCGGAGAAAATTTGAATGTAGATGGGATTGGAGCCATCGAAGTCGATCCGACCAATGAAAATATCGTTTATATGGCATCCGGCTATTATCTATACAAATCAACGGATGGGGGAGCAAGCTGGTCAAGTATTGAATATCAATATCAAAATTATATTGTCGATATTTCCATAAATCCGAATAACAATCAAATCGTCCTGACAGCGGGAAACAAGGGACTCAAAAGAAGTACTGACGGAGGTGCCAATTGGACTACTATTTTGCCGGACAGATGCTGGGATATTGAGTTGAAAACCGATGACCCGGCTACCGTTCTGGTAGCCAAAGATAACCCTGCGAAAAAGATTACCGAAATATGGAAATCAACAGACAGCGGTGCAACTTTTACAGCAAAAACAACGGGCTGGTTTAATCCGGTAGGGGGAGTAGCTGCCTATACAAGCGGCGCCCGCATCGGAGTAACGGATGCCGACCCCAACCGGGTTTATGTCATTCTCATAGGCGAAGAGGATGATGCGGTAAACGATAACAATTACATCGGTATTTACCGTAGCGATGATGCAGGGGAAACCTGGAGCACTCCCTATGATGGCGATGGGGACGGAAATCCCGACAACGAGCCCGGCGGACCATACAGCAACAACCACTGGTGTCTTACATCATTTAGCCCTTATTTCAGTTGGGGAGGGTATTACAACCAAGGATTTTTTGATTTGGCAATTGATGTTTCGGATTCGGACCCCGACAAATTTTTGGTGGGTTCACTCAACCTGTTCAAATCGGAAGACGGAGGGGTAACCTATACCGGTTGGGGAGGCTATTTTTGTCAAAATTGCGGCTCCGGATACAGGCATCCCGATATTCAAGAGATTGAAATAAACGGGAATGATGTTTGGGTAGCCACGGATGGTGGTCTGGACTTATATGATACAAGTTTCGCTCACATTGACTCCTATAAAAATGGCATCAGCGGTTCCGCCTATTGGGGGTTGGGGCAAGGCTGGAACGATGATGTGATTACCGGCGGACGCTATCACAACGGCAATGGTGCCCATTCCGAAACCTATGCCAATGGCGAATTTATTTGGCTCGGAGGAGGTGAATCGCCAACAGGATATGTAAATCAGGGCGAGAACAGAAAAGTATATCATAGCGATATCGGGGGGAAAGAAATCCCCGTAAATATCGTCGATGGGGTAACATCAATTCCAAATTATGCTATGTTTCCCAACGAATCGTACGTATCTAACAAAAAAAGTGAAGTGGTTATCGACCCGCGTTCTTGGAATACGCTCTACCTTGGGAAAGACAATAAAATCTGGAAAAGCGAAGACGGCGGCAGTTCTTTTAGTGAACTGCATACTTTTGGCTCCACCTCGACGGATATTATTTTGGGAATTGAAATCCCGAGGGCAAATCCCGATGTCATCTACGCCGTTCAAAGTGTCTCGGGGGGAGGAAAAGTTTGGAAAACAACGGACGGCGGTTCAACTTGGGCACAACTGAATCTCCCGGACGCTACAAAAGAAATGTTTATTTCGGTGGTTACTTCCGATGAAAACACTCTCTATCTGGCTTTAGATCACGGCTATTCAAGTACCCATAAAATATATAAAACTACTGATGGGGGAGCAACTTGGACAAACCTTTCCGACCCCATTTTTAATGGGGAATGGCCCAAGGCTATCCAGGTACAGGATGGAACAAACGGAGGGGTGTACGTGGTTACTAACAAAAAAGTGTACTACAAAAACAATTCCATCTCTTGGCAACTTTTTTCCAACGGATTACCTGCAAAAATAAACTATGAAGGATTTTTGCCCTTCTACCGGGACGGGAAAGTAAGGTTGGCTACCGAAAACAGAGCCATTTGGGAGAGCCCTTTTTACGAACCGTCCAGCCCCATTGCACAACCTATGGTGAATACTTCCAGTTCGTATTGTGCAAGAGACACCGTGCATTTCGAAAATTATTCCATTTGTCTTGGCAGTGCGACCTACAACTGGTCATTTTCACCCACTCCCGAATGGATTAGCTCAACGTCCGACCGTAGTCCCGAAGTAAAATTTGGTGCTGCGGGCACTTATTCGGCTACGCTCACGGTAACCGATGCCAATGGCACCGATACTAAAACGGTGAATAATATCATTACGATAACAACCGAATGTGATCCCGAAACGGTTCCCGGCAATGCCCTGTCGGTGGATGGAGCAGCTAATTCCGTTGCGGTTATCCCTCCGCTTAATCTGAATTCAAACACGGTTACGCTCAGCGCTTGGATCAAAAGGGATGGCAACCAGAATAGCTATGCCGGAATCCTCTTTTCCAGAGATGGAAATACCATAGCAGGGCTCAATTTCAGGAATAATAATGAGTTAGGCTATCACTGGGAAGGAGGAAATTACTGGTTTAGTTCCGGATTTTATCCTCCGGATAACGTATGGACGCACGTTGCTCTGGTCGTAGAGCCTACCAAAGCAACCCTTTACATGAATGGAGAGGCAGCCGTACATACCGGGACACACAATCCCGAGGAGTTTGACGGCAATCTTCTCATTGGAGGGGACACATGGAGCAGTCGAAAATTTAAAGGTGATATCGACGAAGTCTGTATTTATAATGCTGCTCTCACTCAACAACAGATACGGGATTTAATGTATAAAACAAAAACGCCTTCACAACTTCCCAATTTGGTGCATTATTATCAATTTAACAGAGCTTCCGGTGTCGTTACGGATAGAGTCGCTGTCGCTCACGCTAATCTTGCCGGCAATGCAACCCGCACTGTTTCCACTGCACCTGTTCCCTACAATAGTATTGCAAATGGTAATTGGAGCGATAGCACTACCTGGAATACCGGTCAAAATGTTCCGGAGAAAGATTGGGCTAGGGTAAAAATTGACAAGGATGTAAATCTTGATCAAAACCGCACCTTAAAAAGTCTTGAAATTACCCCCGCGGGGAAACTGACCGTAAACGCTACCCAACAACTAACGATGGACGGCACGGAATTAACGAACGATGCCGGCACAAACGGCTTGATATTGAAGGCAGACGCAAGCGGAACCGCCTCCCTGCTGCACAATACGGACAATGTGGAGGCTAATGTCGAAAGTTATATCTCACAAGACCAATGGCATATGGTCTCGGCTCCCATCAACAATGCCTTGTCGGGAATTTTTACCGATTTGTATTTGTACCGGTTTGACGAAAGCGATTATACGTGGCACTACATTACTTCCACTACGGAAGACTTGACCGAGGGACACGGTTTCTTTGTCTATTCACAAAGTTCCG
>WFZU01000226.1 GCA_015489405.1 Bacteroidales bacterium | reverse complement strand
GGTTTTTTTCATTTTGGCGAGTTGGTTTGCTGCAAAATTCTTTCCCGGGGGAAGAAATAAATCTACATTTGGTATCTTAATATTTATTTATTTTGCGCTCTTGTAAACGAGTTAGATGAGAATACTGCAATTGATAAATAAAGTGCCTCATCCTCCAAAGGACGGAGGGACCATAGCCATTCGTTCCCTTTCGGATAATTTTATCAAACACGGGGTGGATGTAAAGATGTTGGCAATGAACACGCGTAAGCACTTTATCCGCCGGGAGGATATTCCCGACGGCTTATTGCGGAAGACTGCTATGGAGATAGTGGAGGTAGATGCTTATCCCACACCCTTTGGAGCCTTGGCAAACTTTCTCTTTTCGAGGACTCCTTATACTGCCAGCCGTTTTATGGATAGTGCTTACGAGAAGGCGCTGACTCGCTTGTTGCAAAATGAAACCTTTGATATTGTCCAATTGGAAGGCGTCTATATGGCAGCCTATATTCCGCTAATCCGCCAATATTCCAAAGCGAAGATTGCCATACGGGCTCACAATATTGAATACGAGATTTGGAAACGCATTGCAGAGAATGCTACGAACTTTTGGAAACGCTATTATTTTCGCTCTCTTTCCAATAGAGTCAAACGTTTTGAACAGCATTATTTTCCCCTCGCCGACCTGATTCTCGCCATTACGCAGCGGGATGCAAAGCATTTGAAATCATTGAACATCGATACTCCCGCTGTAGTAGTCCCTGCCGGTATTGACATCGACAAACTGCCCGCCGGCAAGACGGCTGCGGAATTTCCGGATCTGTTTCATTTGGGCGCTTTGGATTGGGAACCGAATCTCGAAGGTCTGCGTTGGTTTTTGAAGGATATTTGGCCGGATATAATGCTGCGGACTCCGGACCTCCGTTTGCATATTGCCGGACGCAATGCTTCCGCCCGTACGGAGAAGTTTCTCCGGCAGCAGCCGAATGTCGTCTATCACGGTGAAGTGAAAGATGCCTATCAATTTATGAATGAGCATACGATAATGATTGTCCCTTTATTATCCGGAGGAGGTATGCGAATCAAAATTTTGGAAGGGATGGCGCTGGGCAAAGCGATTGTCTCTACCCCTGTCGGAGCGGAGGGGATGGATTATTCCGGGGGCGAAGAAATCTTAATTGCCGCCACGGCGAATGACTTTGTCCGCCAAATCACCGCAATCGCCGGAGACAAAGGGAGATGTATGAAAATCGGGGAGAAGGCAAAAAAACTTATATTGGAAAAATATGATAATTTTGCAATCGTAAAGAGGTTAATCACGCAATATGAAAAATTAATATGATCATTCTGGGCTTTTGGCTTTCCGTCTTTTTGCTTTTTTATTCCTATCTTTTCTATCCCGCTTTGTTGAAGCTGTTGGCAAAGAGTGCAAAGGAAAAGGAGAGGGATTTACCGGCAGGCTATTTGCCGGATGTTTCTATTGTGATGGCGGCTTTCAACGAAGAGAAAGTGCTGCAAGAGAAACTGGAAAGTATTTTCAGGAGTGATTATCCTACGGAGAAAGTGGAGGTGCTTATCGGTTCCGATGCTTCCACGGATCGCACTTCCAAGATTGTCAAATCTTTTTCCCGGAAATATCCGAATATCATTTTTCACGACTACCGTCAACGCAGGGGCAAACAGAATGTCGTCAATGACCTCGTCAAAGAAGCCAAGGGAGAATTGCTGATATTGACGGACGCCAATGTGATTTTTGACGAGCAGACCCTGCGGGAATTGGTGAAACCTTTTGCCCGCCCCGCTGTTGGTTTGGTGGACAGCAATATGATTAATAAGGGATTGCAAAAAGACGGTATTTCTTATCAAGAACAAGCATATATCTCGCGTGAAGTGCAAATAAAGCATTTGGAAGGCTTGATATGGGGGGCGATGATGGGACCTTTCGGGGGGTGTTATGCGATCCGGCGAAAATTATATAAAGATGTTCCCCCCAATACCTTGGTGGATGATTTCTATATTAATATGCTTATTTTTGAGCAGGGCTATTTGGCGGTGAACCGGCTGGATGCCAAAGTCTATGAAGAGATTCCCAACGAACTTTCGGTAGAGTTTCGCCGGAAAATACGCATCGGCACCGGCAATTTTCAAAATCTTGCCCGTTTTTGGCATTTGCTTTTTAAGCCGCCTTACGGTTTTCCGTTTCTATCCCATAAAGTATTGCGTTGGATAGGTCCTTTTTTGCTTATTAAGATTTTGATATTCAATCTTTTGTTGATTCCTGTGCATCCATTGTACGTATTGTTCTTTTTGTTGCAGATGTCTATCTATTTTATCCTTCCGGCGGATTTGTTTTTGAGAAAAGTGGGGATTCATAATCCGTTTTTTCGATTGATTACGCACTTTTTTGCGATGAATTTGGCATTGTTTATAGGATTTTTTAAGGCTTTGTCCGGAGTTCGTTCCGGCGTGTGGGAACGGACTGCCCGTTAATCGTTTGGGCGCAGCCCGGAAATATCATAAAATGAAAGTTTCTTTGTTAAGAGATAAACGGTTATTAAAAAAAATATGCAGATGAAATACGATGTACTTGTTATCGGTAGCGGTCCCGGTGGTTATGTAGCGGCTATCCGGGCTTCCCAATTGGGAATGAAAGTGGGAGTAGTGGAGAAAGCTGAACTGGGAGGGGTCTGCCTCAATTGGGGGTGTATTCCTACCAAGGCGCTCCTCAAAAGTGCGCAAGTGTACAATTATATGAAACATGCCGCAGATTACGGCTTGGAGAATATTGCTACGCAAGCGGTGGATATGCAGAAGATTGTGAACAGGAGCAGGGGGGTGGCAGAGAAGATGAGCAAGGGGGTCGCCTACCTTTTCAAAAAGAATAAAATTGAACTGATACAAGGACACGGGCGTATTCTTAGGCAAGGTGCCGTAGAGGTCGAGCGTGCGGAAGGTTCAAAAATGGTATTGGAAACCTCGCGGATAATTTTGGCAACAGGTGCTTCTCCTAAATATTTGCCCGGCATCGTTGCCGACGGCAAAAAAATCCTCAATTTCCGTCAAGCGATGACCTTGGATTATGTGCCTTCGTCTATGGCGGTCATCGGCTCGGGTGCCATTGGCAGCGAATTTGCGTATTTCTTTCATTCTCTGGGAACGCAAGTTACGCTTATAGAATATTTCCCGACCATTGTTCCGCTGGAAGATGAAGAAATATCCAAAACTTTGGCACGTAGTTTCAAAAAGAATAAAATGAAATTGATTACCGGAGCGGCGGTAAAACGTGTAAGCACCGGAGAAGATGGATGCAGCTTGACGATGGAAACCAAAAAGGGAGAGCAGACGATAGCGGCGGAAGTGGTACTTTCGGCGGTCGGTGTGCAAGCCAATCTGTCAGACCTCGGCTTGGAGAACGTGAATGTCGAAATAGAGAAGGGAAAAATAGTTGTCGATGAATTTTATCAAACTTCCACCCCGGGCATCTACGCTATCGGGGATATTATAAATACGCCGGCATTGGCACATGTAGCCTCGGCAGAAGCTATCGCTTGTGTGGAAAAGATGGCAGGCTTGGAGGTTGAGCCTTTGGACTATTCCAATATCCCCTCCGCCATATATACTTCTCCGGAAGTTTCGTCTGTCGGTCTTACCGGAGAACAGGCATTGCAACAAGGCTATGAAGTGCGCACGGGGACTTTTCCCTTCCGTGCTTCCGGTAGAGCTACGGCGGCGGGAAATGTGGACGGTCTGGTCAAGCTTATTGTGGATAAGAAAACGGATTTGCTGTTGGGTGCACACCTGTGCGGTGAAAATGTCTCCGAACTGATTGCCGAACTGGTAGTGGTGAAAAAGAACCGCATGAAAGTGCGGGATATGATTCATACGATTCACCCTCATCCTACGATGTCTGAGGCGATTATGGAGGCTGCAGCAGCAGCTTATGATGAGGTGATTCATTTGTAAAACCGGATTTCTCCTCGAAAATTATTGATTGTATAGATAAATTTTGCGATTATGCTTTGTTTTAAAGATAATAAACTTTGTCATGAAGTTCAGATACGGGTGCGCTATGCGGACACCGATCGTATGGGATATTCTTATTATGGAAATTATCCTACGTATTTTGAAGTCGCCCGGACGGAATTTCTCCGTGAACTGGGATTGACTTATAAACAATTGGAAGATGACGGCTTTCTGCTTCCAATTCGTAAAATGTCTATCGAATACATTAAACCGGCACTTTATGACGAACTTTTGACCGTCCGCACCTATTACAAAAAACTCCATTCCATTAAGGTCGAGTTTCACCATGAAGTATTCAATGAGCAGAATGAATTAATCAATACGGCGGATATTTTTTTGGTTTTTGTGAGCAACAAAACCCGCCGTCCTACGCAAGGACCGGACTATTATCTTGATTTGATCAAAAAACATTGGGACGAGTTCGCTGCCAAAGCGGAGGAATGACGGGTGAGGTGAGTGAGTCACGCTTGGATTTATCCTTATCCTATATGGAATTGTACAATGATACAATGGTATAATGGTACAATGGTACAATGGTACAATGGTGCAATGATTCGATTATACAATGGTACAATGTGTTTTTGTTTAACCACAGAGTACTGCACAGAGTACCACAGAAAAGGCT
>WFZU01000225.1 GCA_015489405.1 Bacteroidales bacterium | reverse complement strand
GCAACAGCAACCATACATCCCCGTAGGGTTGATTGAGATAGGATTGCTTGAATTCTTCGATAACGACTTCCCTTTGCACTTCCAGACTTTTGGGCGAAAAAGCCAAATCCAACATCCGGTCGGATTCAAGCCAAAAAGCGGTTTCCATATTTTGTCTCGGGAGACTGAGATAGTAGTTGGTGATGTCATTATTGGTGAAAGCATTGTTTTCCCCTCCGGCTTTTTCGAGCGGAATGTCATAGTCCGGTATATTTATCGATCCGCCGAACATCAGATGTTCAAATAGGTGGGCAAATCCGGTCTTGTGTGGTAACTCGTCTTTGGAACCGACATCGTACAAAACATTGAATGCCAGGATAGGGGAGGAGGTGTCCCGGTGGAGGATAAATCTTAAACCGTTGTCCAAGGTGAATTTTTCAAATGAAATCATAGGCTGCGATTGTTTTTGTCAACAAATCTTACCGCAATGCAGTTTGTTGTTTTGTGGTTTGTATAGCGATGAATGTCATCGGGAAAATATATTTTACTCATTGTTAAAGTGATAGAAATAATCATTTACCTTTCGTTTATAAAAATATTTTAGTTCCGGAGGAATCATTCGTAATATCTCGTCATTTCCCCTGTCTTTCTGCAGAGAATGAATTTTTCCTTTAATCGTCCGCTTTGAATTATGCCCTTGTTTTGATTCTCTTTTTTTGTCTTTTTCTCTTTGCAGTTCCGCTTTTTCGGATTTAAGCAATCGTGTGATGATTTCTTGTTGCCGGATCAGGCTTTGGGCGGTAATCATTTTATTGACCAATTCGGTCTCGGTCTTATTCATGTCTTTGGCAGCCCGTTTGAGTTCTTTTGCCATTCCCATTTGTCCTTCTTTTTCCATCTTTTGGGCATATTCTTGCATTTTCTGACGCAGGGCTCTTTGTTGGGCTGCCATACGGGCAAATTGTTCACTCATTGTCTGGTGTTTGCCTCCTTTATCTTTCCCTTTTCCCTCTTTCATCGCTTGTTTCATTTGTTGGAGTTGGTCTTTGAGTTGTTGTTGCAGTCCCTGCATATTGCCGGGTTTGGGCGCGGCGCCGGGCTTGGCTTGTCCGCCATTGGGACAGGAACTGGCATTCATTGCATTTTGCATCTGTTGCATAACCTCCGAGAGCATTAGAGCGAGATCATTAAGAGAGGTCATCGTGGATTGTTGATAGAAACCTGCTGTTTGCGGATTCCGGTCTTCCAGATTTTTTACGGATTTTTGCAATTCGCTTTCAATCTTGCTCACTTCCTTGGTGATAAAGGATGAAATCATTGGTTGGCGTTTGCCGAGGGCAGTGAGAGAGTCGTTGACAATTTTAAATTCGGTTTTTATATCCTTCTGTTTCTCTGTCAGCCGGATATATTCCGGGTTGTTGACGGAAGTATGAAGTGTTTTGCTTGTCAAGTCTTCCTGAGCGAAAGAAAGGTGGATGAGATTGTCCAGGATTTGTTGGAGGTTTTCCATACTTTCCTGAGCGCCCGATTCGCTGTTTGCTTGCATCATGGCAGACATCTGTTCTGCCATCTTCTTCATTTTTTGTGCGGCGGATTGTTGAGACTTGGAGGCTTTCTTTTTCTTGTTTTGTTGGAGTTGTTCGCTGCTTTTTTGCATATCTTCTTCGGTGGACTTTTGTTGTTCTTCCATCGTGTCTATTTGTTCCGGTCTTTCAAGTTCTTGGTTGAGTTTTTCCATTTCCTTCATGTCCTTCTTCCACTCTTCAAATTCTTTGTTGAGTTGGTCTTGTTTTGCTTTTTGCTCTTGGGCATCACTCTTCCTTTGCTTGGTTTCTTTGGACAGTTCCGCTTCTTTTTTAGCCAATTCCTCGATTTTCTTTTGGTTTTTTTCCATTTTCATCTCGAGCTGCAACTTTTTGAAAAGTTCCAGGTTTTGGTCCAACATCTTTTCCATATCTTTGGTGTCCAGTTGCATTTTTTCCAAGGCTTTTTCGACATCTTCTTTTTTGACTTTCTCCATCAATTTTTGTAGTTCGTCCAAAAGGTTTTTGATTTCATCGTCTTTTTTGAGTTCCTCTAAGATATCTTCCAGCTTTTTTTGTTTTTCCAACAAAGATTTATCCGTTTCGCTGAATTTCTCATTTTTCAAGCGGTTTTTCTTGCTTTTTTGTTGCAGGGCGGCAGCCTCTTTTTTCAATTCTTCTTGCCGTTGCAGCAGTTCTTTCATCTTTTGTTTATCCTCCCAAGAAAGCTGTTTCTTGTCGAAAATTTCACGAGCGAATTTTTTTATATCCTTTTTTAATGCTTTCGCATCGCGGGACATTTTTTGCAATTCCTTCTTTATTTCTTCGTGGGTTTGGTCGGTTTCTTTCTGCAATTCCGCTTTTCCCGGGGCATGAAACGAACGGGTTTGGCTTCGGGTGGATTTGGGTCCGTGGATAGCATCATTGTCCCATACCTCAAAATAATAATTGACGGTTTCGCCGGCTTCCCGGAGAAGTTCTTCAAAATTGTACTGATAAAATATTTCTTGTGGGTTTTGCTGTGGGTTGATGGGGAGTGGAATTTCTTGCCGCTCAATTTTTTCACCCTGCTCATTGAGTCGCTCATAGACAAAACGGAGCTTGGTAAAGCCATAATCATCTTTGATAAGACAGCGGAAAAAGAGATTTTGCTGTAAGCTTGAATCGGCGTATTCTTCTACGGATATTTGCGGGTAGGTATCCGCTACTACCCGGATGGAATAATCCATGCTTCCCAACGTGTCCACAAAATGATTGACAAAAGACAAATGGTAATCCGTATTTTTCAAAACTTGCTTACGGAAAACAAAGAGGTTGCCTTCGTGTTTTGCGGGGAGTAGAGTGCTCTTCCCTATCCGGAAACCTACGCTATCCACGTTCTTGGTATAAAGTTTCCACTGAACTTTGGTGCCTTGCGGGACGAGCACGTTGCCGGATTGTCCGGCATCTTCATCTTCTTTTCCGGTGTAGGCGGGATAGTCAAGGGAGATTTCCATTTGGGTCAGTAAAGGCTTGGGGATGACATGCAGGTGATACTGTTCCGAACGGTATTCGCCGGCTTGAAGCCGGAAAAATACGTCTTTTTGCAGGCGGTCAAAACGGTATTCAAAATGCGTGTTGTCTCTCTTTTGCATGGGCAATATTTCGTGTCCGCCGGCAATATAGATATGTTCCGGAACAGCTGTGCCTTCTGCTTTTACCCGGAGCACAAAATCATCATATTGCAGGATGTCGAGCTGCTTGTTTTGTATGATTAGTTTAAACGGAAATTCAGGCTTGAAAATCTTGTCGTGGTGAATGATCCGTTGCGTTGGCTCGGTAATCAAGCGGGGTGAATACAGGAGCAGTAGCAGAAATATCCCCGCCGGAAAAAGTAAATACTTGGCATATTTCAGATTGACTTTCAGGTTGACAACTTTTTTGAAATCAAGGGGTTTCAGGTGCGCCGTTTTTTGTTCGATACTTGCCGAAATAAGACTTGTGTCTTGTAGAGTAGATTGGGACATCTGTTCCAATTGCAAAGTGTTCAGTATTTTATCCTTCACCCCGGGAAAGTGTCTTCCGACGATGATTGCCGCATCTTCGTAGCTGAGCCTTTTGCCTATTTTTAATAGATTGAAAACCGGAATCAGGATATAGTAAATCAAAACGGATAAGCCTGTGGCAACAAAAAAATAATAGAAAATTCCCCGTATCAAGGTATTGAAATTTCCCCAGTATTCCAATAGACTGAATATCAAAAAGGAAATCAACAAAATCAGCATCGAAAATATCATTCCGCGTATCAAACGATTGAAATAATATTTCCGGATAAAACCTTCTAATTTCTTTATTAATACCTTATTTTCTCTGTCCAAATTTTCTCTTTATTTTAACTCGCAATAGTACGAATAATAATCATACCGCTTACAACGAAATTTTTGCAGGCATATTTCAGCGTTTACTTGGCATTTTTTCCCTAAATGGAATCCGTCATAAAATTCTCCTTTTTCATTACGCTCCTACCTGAACATAATAGCTCAGACTCCTGGCTTTGTGGACAAGCACTAAATAGAGCTTGTCTATAATGTCCGACTTCTGCGTTACGCTCGTTCTGAAACCAGTCATTGACGTAAGTCAACTCCTTTGCTTTCAGAACTTC
>WFZU01000224.1 GCA_015489405.1 Bacteroidales bacterium | reverse complement strand
ATACTACTTTTACCAACTGAAAATCGGAAACTATGGAGGTGCATTTTAAACTCAATGGGAAAGAACTCCGGTATGCCGGAGACGGGGAGCAAAACTTATTACAATATTTGCGCTTGGAAAAAGGAATCACTTCTCTCAAAGACGGTTGTTCGGGAGAAGGTACTTGCGGTGCTTGTACATTGTTAATCAATGGAAAAGCAAGATTGTCTTGTAGGACGAAAATGAAAAATATAGAAGGCTCGGAGATTATCACGCCCGAAGGCTTGCCGGATAAATTCCGGAAGGTCATTTCTACCTCTTTTGCTGCGCAAGGGGCGGTTCAGTGTGGGTTTTGTTCGCCCGGGTTTGTTATGCGTGCCAAAATGTTATATGACCAAAAGCGGGAGGCAAAGCGTGATGACATAGTGAAAGCTATCAATCCGAATCTATGTCGTTGTACGGGCTACGTAAAAATAATAGATGCCATTTCCAATGCGTTCGAACATCTCAATCAGAATACGACTCCTTCCATGCCTGCTTTTCCGGCAAAAATCGGGAGTCGCTATCCCAAATATCAGGCTTTGGAAACGAGTCTGGGCGAACGTGCTTTTGTAGATGATATGCATTTTGAAGGAATGTTGTATGGAGCATTGAAATTTTCGGAACATCCGAGGGCAAAAGTTCTCCGTATCTCAACCGGAAGAGCCGCCCGTTTGCCGGGGGTTCATCGCGTCTTTACGGCTGCGGATATTCCGGGCGACCGGTATATCGGATTGATAGAGCAGGACTGGCCTCTGATGATCAAAGAGGGGGAGACCACGAACTGTATCTCCGACGTTTTATGCGGTGTAGTTGCGGATAATGAGGCTATTGCACGGGAGGCGGTTGGATTGATAGAGGTTGAATATGAAATATTGCCTGCCGTTACGGATATGCATGAAGCGGTCAAGGAGGACAATGTCAGGGTGCATCCGGAACGTTCCAATGTGTTGGAGACCAGTGCTATTCGTCTGGGCGATGTGGACAAAGCTATCGCGCAGGCGGCTTATGTGGTTAGTGGTGAATTTAGAACGCAGCGCATCGAGCATGCTTTCTTGGAAACGGAAACGGCAATAGCCCTTCCCCGGAAGGAGGGAATACGACTGTACAGTCAAGGGCAAGGAATTTATGTAGATCAGCGTCAAGTGGCTAAACTCTTGGGGCTCCCTCTCGAAAAAGTGGAAGTCATACAGGTGCAAAACGGTGGCGGATTTGGAGGAAAAGAGGATTTGACGGTACAAGGACATGTTGCGCTTTTTGCTCATTTGTTACAGCGGCCGGTAAAACTGCATTTTACGCGTCAAGATTCGATGCGGATGCATCCCAAACGGCATCCCGTATGGATGAAAATGACGCTGGCAGCGGACGATCAAGGAAAGTTGCAAGCGTTGAAGTTGGATTCCATCGGTGATACCGGTGCATACGCTTCGGTGGGTGCTAAGGTTATGGAAAGAGTCATCGGGCATGCGAGTGGGGGGTACTATGTGCCGAATACCGATTTGACGGCGAGGACGGTTTATACCAACAATATTCCCAGCGGGGCGATGCGCGGTTTCGGTGTCCCGCAGGTGGTTTTTGCCGTAGAGAGCTTGTTGGATGAGATTTGTGCCATTGGCGGATTTGACCGCTGGCAAATACGCTATGACAACGCTTTGCGAAACGGTAGCAAAACTGCCACCGGACAACTCTTGGAGAGCGGTGTAGGGCTGCGCGAAACCTTGTTGGCAGTGAAAGAACAATTTTACAAGGCAAAATATGCCGGGCTTGCCACGGGTATCAAAAATACGGGCGTTGGTAATGGGATGATTGATGATAGCGATGTGAAGATAACGGTCTTTTCGGAAAAGGAAATTTGCATTGAACACGGTTGGACGGAAATGGGACAAGGAGTGCATACGATGGCTATCCAAACCCTGGTGGAAGAGACCGGATTGCCGGCTTCCATAATGCGAGTGAAGACGGAGACGAATGCCAATTTGCCCACGGGTATGACGACCTCTTCGCGGGCGACGGCTTTGGTTGCAAATGCCATTATTGCGGCTGCCCGTGAGTTGAAAAAAGACTTGCAAAAACAGTCCCTGAAAGCTCTTGCGGGAAGGGTGTACCGGGGCAGATTCGCCTTCACGCAATCCACCAAGCCCGGGGCAGATGTTGAAAAACCGGTAATCCACTTTTCCTATGGCTATGCCACCCAATTGGTTATCTTGGACGAATCGGGAAAAATACAAAAGGTGGTAGCGGCACACGATGCCGGCAAAGTGATGAACCGTATGCTTTTTGAAGGACAGATAGAAGGTGCCGTACACATGGGATTGGGCTATGCCCTGACGGAAGATTTTCCCCTGAAAGAAGGAAAACCGGAGTCTTGGAAGTTTAAAGATATTGGTGTGCTGAGAGCTACGGAAATGCCTGAGGTTGAGGTGATTGCCGTGGAATGTGCCGACCCTGTCGGTCCCTATGGTGCCAAGGGTATCGGGGAAATAGGTCTTGTACCAACGGCGGCGGCTGTTGCCAATGCTCTCCGCTCTTTTGACGGAAAGATGAGATATCGCCTTCCGATGCAGAGAAAATAGGAGATGAGATACAATAATAAGAGAGGGCAAGCGTTATGAAGTCAATTAATTTATGTTGCATTTTATGAGAAAAATATTTTTGGCTGTAGCCATTCTTTGGGGCATGGGTTCTGCTTTCGCCCAGGCGGGCGGAAAACAAGTATATTCTTTTCTGAATCAGACGAATATAGGAGCGAGAACGGCAGCAATGGGGGGCGATTTTTTGTCCATTTATGATGATGATATTAGTCTGGCATTAGCCAATCCTTCCTTGATTACAGAACGAATGAGTAACCATATCAATGTGAATGTGGTTGATTATTTTCGTTCGATGGCTTATGGATTTGTCTCTTACGGACGTTCGTTGAAAAAGTACGGTAATTTTGTCGCTTCTTTGCAATATATAAACTATGGTACCTTCGATGGTACGGACGTTACGGGCGAAGAGACCGGAAAATTTTATGCCAATGATTTGGCGTTGAATTTGGGTTGGGCAAAGCCCCTGAGTGAACATTTTGCACTGGGTGCCAATGTGAAGATGATTTCTTCGTTTTACGAACGCTATTCCTCCTACGGAGCGGGAGTGGACGTCGCCGCCACATATCATAATGCGGAAAAGCGGCTTTCATCTACCTTTATGATAAAAAATCTGGGAAGAAGTTTTAAAGCTTATGAAAACGGTACGGATTGGCTGCCGTTTGAGATTCAATGGGGGTTAGCCAAACGACTGGAACACCTTCCCTTTACCTATTCTATTTTGGTCAATCATTTGCAACAGTGGAATTTGCGTTATTCTGCCGAGGATGCCGTGCGTATTGACCCCTTGACCGGTGATTCCATAATGCCCAATCCGGTAGGCGTTTTTGTGGATAATTTGGCGCGTCATTTCGTTGTAGGCGGAGAACTCCAAATTCACAAAAACTTTGCACTTCGTGTAGGGTATAATTACCGAAGAAGGCAAGAAATGAAATTGCAAAGCCACCGTTCGCTGATCGGCTTTTCCTGGGGCTTTGAGTTTCGTGTCAAAAAGATTCGCTTTGCTTATGCCCGTTCGTCCGACCACCTTGCCGGAGCACCCAACTATTTGAGCATAACGACCAATCTTTCGGATATTTTTTATCGTGCCTCGAAGGTGAAAAAGAAATAAGAAAGCCCGGATGCCACGAACAGCCCCTGTCCGGACAAAAGACAAGTCCGGGGCGTATTTCCCGGTCTGCTTGCCGTAATGTATGTTCGCAAGCAGACGGTTTATTAGAAAGGCTGTTCATCCATGGGCTCCAAGGGAGCAAATCCCTCGTCGGGGGGTGGTGTGGTATTCATCTTTGAAGGCAGCGTGATAACATTCTCCGTCTCCATACCTTCTTGGTAGTTGCTGAATCCGTCTTGTTCCGGGATATAGTTCAGGAATTTTGCATGACTTCCTTTGAAACGCAATAGAACGCTGTCCAAAGGTCCGTTCCGGTGTTTGGCAATGATGATTTCCGCCATCCCTTTGGAAGGGATTTCCTGTTTGTCGTCAAAATGGTCCATCCCGTAATATTCAGGGCGATAGATGAATAAAACCAAGTCTGCATCTTGCTCAATAGCACCGGATTCCCGAAGGTCAGACAGAAGCGGACGTTTGCTACCCGTCCGTGTTTCGACACTCCGGTTGAGCTGGGAAAGCGCAATAACAGGGATTTCCAACTCCTTCGCCAATGATTTGAGCGACCGTGAAATAGTACTAATCTCTTGTTCCCGGTTACCCGAAGCTCTCTCATTCCCACTGGTCATCAACTGGATATAGTCGATGATGATCATTTTGATATCGTGTTGGGATTTCAACCGTCTCGCTTTGGCACGCAATTCAAAGATAGAGAGTGCGGGAGTGTCATCAATAAAGATGGGGGCTTTCGTCAGGCGTTTAACTTTTTTGCTCAGTGCATCCCATTCATAAGATTCCAAATTTCCCTTTTTTAATTTTCCGGCGGGAATCTCCGTTTCACTGGAAATGAGACGGGTGGTAAGTTGAACGGCAGACATCTCAAGGGAGAAGATAGCGAGAGGGTATTCCTCTTCTACCGCCATATGGCGAGCCATGGAAAGCACAAAAGCAGTTTTTCCCATACCGGGACGGGCAGCAAGGATAATCAAATCCGATTTTTGCCAGCCGGCTGTTATTCTATCCAGCCCGGTAAACCCGGAAGCCAATCCGCTGAGACTTCCGGTACTATTATTGGCGGCAGTAATTTCTTCAATGGCTTCTTTTACGAGGTTTTCCATGTTGGAATATTCCCTGTGGAAATTTTTCTCGGAAATAGCAAAAAGGTTTGATTCCGCTTCATCCAAAAGATTGAATACATCGGTCGAACTTTTATATGCATCGTTGATGAT
>WFZU01000223.1 GCA_015489405.1 Bacteroidales bacterium | reverse complement strand
TTTGCACAGGGCGGAAATGAGTTTTTTGCACCTCAACATTTAACGGGGGAGAAAATCGGTGACACCATTCACGTTACTTGGGACGAACCGGGCAATGGCGCCCAATGGATACACTGGGATTCCAGTGCGTATTATACTTCTGTGGGCTTGATTAGCGGGGGGACTTTTTTCGCTGCTTCCCGTTGGACACCGGAGCAATTGACGGGTTTTGAAAATTATTACCTTAGCAAAATTGCCTTCTTCCCTACCAGTGATTCAAATGCCGTTTTTACATTAAAAATCTGGCAGGGCGAGAATGCTTCTACCTTGGTGCTTAGTCAAGAGGTGGAAACAGTAACCTTGGGAGAATGGAATGAGATAACAATCGACAATCCCATTCAGATTGATACGCAAGAGGAATTGTGGTTCGGTTTTAGCGTAACGCAACAAGCCGGTTTCGGCGTTGCCGGAGTGGATAGCGGTCCCGCTTTGCAAGGCAAAGGAGATTATATCTCTCTGGACGGCACCTCTTGGAATGAGCTGCCCAATATCGGCTACAACTACAACTGGAATCTGAAAGGTTTTCTTTCTTTTACGCCTGCGGCGAAATCTTTTGTTAGCCCGGATATTGTGCAAGAGCAAATTGTAGCTCCGGAAATGAAAGAAAATATGTTTATGCTTCAAAAAGCGATGGTCAAGGATCCGGTTTTCGATTACCAAATAAACGGGAAATCCATCTTCCAGTCCTACCGTCTTATTCACAAAATAGAAGGAGGCGCTTGGGAATCATTGGGCAATATGACGGATTCTTACTATAATTACTATATTGCCGAGGAAGGGATCCACTACTTTATGGTGTATGCTGTGTACGAAAGCGGAGAGTCTATGCCCGAAGGTCCTTTTATCATCGATACCGAAGGAAATGGTATTGCGGAGAACAGCCGGGTTGACGTAGCGCTCTATCCCAATCCTGCCACGCAATTATTGCACCTTTCCTCGCCGGCGATTATCCGGAGTGTTGAAATCTATAATTCCACAGGCGAAAGGCTTCAAAAGCGGGAAGTAAATGCGACACACGCCCAGCTTGACCTCACCCATTTTACCGAAGGCGCTTACTGGGTGAAAGTCTTTACAAAAGAGGGCGTAAATGTCCAAAAAGTCATTGTGAAATAAACTTTTCTATTAAATATTTTCTTTGCAAAAAAAAATGCTCCCTGTGTTTGAGGGAGCATTTTTTTCAGAACTTCATATTCGAAATCTCTAAACCATAGGATTTTTACAATGAAGCACACAGCGGTCGCAAATATCCAATTCGCCCCGGAGTCGTTTTTTGACAAGGTCTTCCGTCCTCTCCCGGAGTTGCGGAATTTGAATTTTATTGATTATTTCCGCCGTAAAGGCGTACAATTGTAACAATTTTGCATCTTTGACTCCGATACCTCTGGTACGCATATAGAAAAATGCCTCCTCATCCAATTGCCCGATGGTGGCGCCATGGCTACAGCTGACATCGTCGGCATATATTTCAAGGAAAGGATGGGTGTTAATCTGCGCTTTCTCCGTAAGGAGTATATTGGCATTATTTTGATAGGCTTGGGTTTTTTGGGCATCCGTCCGGACCAGGATATGACCGTGAAAGATTCCGGAGGCATGATCATCCAGAATACCTCTGAAATTTTCATGACTGATGCCGTGGGGACGGGCATGGTCCACGTAGACCCGGTTGTCAATGTGCTGATCCCTGTCCATAAGGTATAAACCCTGCACCTCCGCTTCGCAATATTCCCCGTCCAAGAGGACATGATATTCGTTGCGAATCATCGCTCCGTTCAGGTTGAAAGATATACTTTTGAGTTGTGCTTTTTCTTCGAGATGAAAAAATGTGTTCTGCAAGAGCGCGCTACCGTTATTGATATTCTGATAATTGTAATAATGAAGTTGTGCTTCCGCCCCAATCCAATATTCGGAAACTACATCGCAGAAATGCTGAATATCATTATTGGTGTCATCGCATTGAATGATATTTATCCGGCTGTGATCTTCCAAAATAATCAGATTACGAACATGGAACATACTGTCCACGCGCCCGTTAATCCCGTGGCTTAGCTGGATAACTCTGTCGCTTTGCACATTTTCCGGCACGTACAGAAACAGACCGTCTTTGAAAAAGGCGGTATTGAGGTTGGTGATATGATTTTTTTTGCGGATGCGGTCAAAATACGTTTTGGCGATGCCGGGATACTCTCGTAATGCGGCTTGCAAACTTCCGATGACAATACCGTCCTCCAAGGTAAAAAGGGTACCTTGTGAAGCATAAAAATGACCGTTGGATACGGCAACCTTATCCGCTTCCAAACCGGGGATATCACACTCATACAGCGTGCTGTTGTGCAAGGGAGTGGGCATATCCGAGAAACTCAAATGATAGTATCTATCCGTGTAGCGGGTGATTTTACTTCCTTTCCAAGCTTCCATCCGGGTGTGGGGAAATCCGTCTTGTTCAAAAGCCGAGAAAGCTTCTTCTCTGATCCGGTGCACATAGTCCGGGTCATTTTGAGCGAAACGACTCCGGTGCGTTTGATAAAATTGCGTAAGGATGTTTTGGAGTTTACTCATTGCCTTCTTTATTTTCATCAATCCAAGAATATCCTTTTTCTTCCAGTTGGAGAGCCAGGGTTTTGTCTCCCGACATAATGATTTTTCCGTGTGCCATAACGTGGACAAAGTCCGGAATAATATAGTCCAACAATCGCTGGTAGTGCGTGATTACCAGAAAGCCGTTTTTACCGGTTTTCAGCGAATTAACTCCTTGTGCAACAATACGCAATGCGTCAATATCCAAACCCGAATCGGTCTCATCAAGAATCGCAAACTCGGGTTCGAGCATCGCCATTTGAAAGATTTCATTCCGTTTTTTTTCTCCGCCGGAGAATCCCTCGTTAACGGAACGGTTTTTCAGTTTGTCGGAGAGTTCGACGATTTGTTGCTTCTCTTTCATCAATTTCAGGAATTGCGCCGGTTTCAAAGGGTCCAAACCGTGATATTTCCGTTTGGCATCAATGGCGGCTTTCATAAAATTGGTCATACTGACTCCCGGAATTTCCACCGGATATTGAAAGCCCAAGAAAACACCTTCCAAGGCTCTCTCTTCCACGCTCATTTTGAGAATATTCTTCCCTTTAAATATGATTTCCCCCTGCGTAACCTCATAGCCTTCTTTGCCGGCAATGACATTAGCCAAGGTACTCTTGCCGGTACCGTTGGGTCCCATGATAGCGTGCACCTCTCCGTAATTAATACTCAGGTTTAAGCCCTTGATAATCTCCTTGTCTTGGATAGAGACGTGTAAATCCTTTATTTCTATTAATTTCATGCTTAAAATTTTTCCTTCCTTTTTTTGTATTGTTTACCGGCTTTCGCCGGAATGATTTTCATTTTTCGCAGCGGCTAACCGACACTTCCTTCGAGGCTGATTTCCAATAACTTTTGTGCTTCAACAGCAAATTCCATAGGCAACTTTTTCAACACCTCTTTGGCATATCCATTGACAATCATGCTGATAGCCTGATCTTCGTCAAGACCGCGCTGTTGCAAATAAAACAATTGTTCTTCCGATATTTTGGAAGTCGTCGCTTCGTGTTCGATGATAGCGCTGCTGTTTTCCGACTCAATATAGGGAAAGGTATGCGCCCCGCAAGTATCACTCATCAAGAGGGAGTCACATTGCGAATAATTTCTGACATTACTTGCATTTTTGTGCACTTTCACCAGTCCGCGATATGAATTTTGACTTTTCCCTGCCGAAATTCCCTTGGAAATGATAGTGCTTTTGGTATTTTTACCGAGATGAATCATTTTGGTACCGGTGTCCGCTTGTTGATAATTATTGGTTACCGCTACGGAGAAAAATTCGGCTACCGAATGATCTCCTTTGAGAATGGTAGAGGGATATTTCCATGTGATAGCCGAACCGGTTTCGACTTGTGTCCAGGAAATTTTTGAACCGTTCCCCTTGCAGATTCCTCTTTTGGTTACGAAATTGTAGATTCCTCCTTTGCCGTCTTTATCTCCCGGAAACCAGTTTTGTACAGTTGAATATTTGATTTCGGCATCTTTCAGGGCGATCAGTTCGACTACGGCAGCATGCAGCTGATTTTCATCCCGTTGAGGAGCCGTGCAACCTTCGAGATAGCTCACATAAGAGCCTTCATCCGCAATGACCAAAGTACGTTCAAACTGACCGGTGCCGGCGGTATTGATACGAAAATAGCTTGATAATTCAACCGGACTTCTCACCCCTTTGGGAATATACACAAAAGAGCCGTCCGTAAAAACAGCAGAATTAAGCGCAGCATAAAAATTGTCGCCTACCGGTACGACCGAAGCCAGATATTTCCGGACCAAATCAGGATAGTCACGTATGGCTTCACTGATAGGACAAAAAATAATCCCTTTTTCCTGCAAGCTCTCTTGAAAGGTCGTTTTTACCGAGACACTGTCAAAAATGGCATCCACGGCTACACCCGCTAATTTTTTCTGTTCATCCAACGGAATGCCCAAGCGTTTGTAGGTATCCAACAATTGAGGGTCAACCTCATCCAGACTTTTGAGTTCTTTTTTCTTTTTGGGGGCTGCATAATAAATAATATCTTCAAAATCAATCTCCGGTATCTGCAAATGAGCCCAATGAGGCAAAGTCATTTTCTTCCACCGGCGAAAGGCTTTAAGACGAAAGTCCAACATCCATTCCGGCTCCTCTTTCTTGCGGGAAATCAAGCGGATAATATCTTCGCTCAAACCTTTGGGCGCAAGTTCCATTTCAATATCCGTCGTGAAGCCGTATTCATAGTCCTTCGCCGTTACTTCGCTTATTATTTTATCTTTTTCAGACATCTCTTTCTCTTTATTTACCTCATTAACAACAAGACTATATGATTTGTTCTGTATTTTTTATTTTTTGCAAGTATTTAGTGTTTGTCCATAAAGTCGGGTGTCTAGGATAGAATGTTCAAGAACAAGGTTTGTGAAGTTCTGAAAGCAAAGGAGTTGACTTACGTCAATGCGATGTATTGAGCTTGCCGAAATGACCGGTTTCAGAACAAGCGTAACGCAGAAGCCGGACAATATAGAC
>WFZU01000222.1 GCA_015489405.1 Bacteroidales bacterium | reverse complement strand
GGTGTCTATTTCGTCAAAGATAATGGTGGGGAGTTTTGTTTTATTAGCGATTGCAGCTTTGGTACTTAACAGCAGGCGGGACAATTCGCCTCCCGAGGCAACTTTGCTTAAATCTTGCGGTACGTTTCCTTTGTTGGCTGAAAAGAGAAATTCGGGACGGTCTATTCCGTGGATACTTGGAGACTCCTCTTTGCGGAATTGTATTTCAAAACGGGCATCGGGCATTCCCAATTCGTGGAGTGAATCTACAATTTCCTTTTGCAACTTTACGGCAGCTTCCTTTCTGGTTTGTGAGATTTCCCCGGCTTGCGAGAGCAGGATTTGATAAGCATCCTTCTTCTTTTTTTCCAACTTTTCAATATGGAACTCAATGGAAGAAAATTCCGTGATTTTTTGATATAGATTTTCTCTAATACGGGCTAAGTCTTCGACGGAGGGAACGTGATGTTTTTGTTGAAGTCTGTATATCTCGTCCAACTCAGTTTGAAGTGTTTCCAGTCTGTCCGGATTGATTTCCAGGGATTCGTTAGCTTGTTCTATTTCAGTACTGAGATCTTCGGTTTCCAGATATATGGATTCAAGTCTCTCCAACATCTGTTCGTAGTCCGGCGAAAAGGAGGCGATTCGCTGCAACAATCGTTTGGCATCCCGTATTTCCGACAAGACATTGGGCTCGCCGGAAATTAGAATGTTAGTGAGTTCGAAGAGGTTGCTTTTGATTTCCTCCGCATTTTTTAGAACAGCAAGGGCACTCTCAATCTCTGCAATATGCTCTTGCTCCATGTTTACTTTTTCCAGTTCCTGATATTGAAAGAGGTTGAAATCATATTCTTTTTGCAAGGTCGCTTGTCTTTCTTTTGCGTCTATGAGTTCTTGGGTGAGTTTCCGGTATGTATCAAACGATTGCTTATAGGTATCCAAAGTAAGTTGCGCATATTGGTCAACCAAGCTGAGTTGGTATTCTGTCCGGTTGATGGCGATAGTTTGGTGTTGGGAGTGTATGTCTATGAGAAGGCTGCCGATATGCTTTAAGGTCTTTACTGTAACCGGCGTGTCGTTGACGAAAGCCCTTGATTTTCCGTTGGGGCTAATCTCTCTCCGGATGATAGTTTCCTCTTCGTAATCAAGGTCATAGTCTTCAAATATGGGTTGCAAAGAGAGTCTGTGGATAAAGAAAGTTCCTTCGACGATGCACTTTTTTTCACTTTCAAGCAGCACAGAGGTGTCAGCTCTTTTGCCCAGCAGCAAGCCTAATGCACCGAGCAGAATAGATTTTCCCGCTCCCGTTTCTCCGGTGATTACCGTGAGTCCGTCACTTAGGTCAAGGGACAAATCACGAATGAGGGCAAAATTCCGTACCGTTAAGTGCTTCAGCATATCCTATGTTTTTTCGGCTCGATTCAGGAAAACTATTTTCTCACAATTTTTTTATAGTCTTCAACATGTGCAGGGTCAATAGTTTTCAGTGTTTGCAGAGCATTTGCTTTTTCGGAGGGATTTCCTTCACTGAAAATATTCACAAATTCGTCTTTTTTTGCATTCATCAGCAATTCCAAAATGAAGTTGCTTTGGTCTTTTTCGTGTATGTTTTTCAGAAAATTCAGTGCTTTAAGAATGTTTTGTTTTGCCTTGGTTTTGTCTTTGTGCATCAAATCAAGCCCTGTGCGGTGAAATGCATATAAAAATTTATGGAGGTCTGCATAAGCAGGGTTGGTAAGATTTTCATACAAAGTTGCCCGGTTTCTTTCTCCGAAGGAGTTAGCCCAACCTTTATCTCCCGAACCTTGGGCAGCATTCAAAATATTACCGGCTTTTTCATAGTAACGTGTACCTCCGTTTTCTCCCATAGTATCGAAATCAATGGCTAATATCACATAAAGATAAAAAGATATAACGGAACTAATATTGGATGAAAATGTGTTTTCTTGAAAATCAAGCGCTTGCCCCTCTATATAGTCAAAACTCAAATCCTCGTCCAGATAATTTAATACGGGACTGCTGTAGGAAGAATTGAACACCGGACGCGTATATACAACGGATAGGTCTCCGTGGTATGTGTCTCCGTCTTTGCTTTTGATGTTGAGCAGAAAACTGCAATCAATCCGTTCGGCGCTTTGAAATTCAATATTAGTCCATCGTCTTTCGTTAATGAAAGAGCGCAAATTGGATTGAAGATCCTCAAAGACGCGACGGTCGGTTCCTGCAATTTCTTTGGCCGAAACGCTGACATTCGCATTAAATTCTTGTGCCGTACTATAAAGTCCGGTCAGCAGTACCATAATAATTACCCATATCTTTCGCATGTTCTTACCGTGTTTTATCGTCTATATAATCTATTATGTCCTTTGCAACCAATGTCTTGGATTTTAAGGGGAAAGAACGGAAGCCTCCGTTTCTATCCAAGATACTGATTTTATTGGTGTCGGTGGCAAAGCCCGCACCTTTGTCTTTTAATGAATTGAGAACGATGAAATCTAAATTTTTATTTTGCAGTTTTTGCAGGGCATTGGCTTTTTCGTTATCGGTTTCCAACGCAAACCCAATTAATAGCTGATCTTCGCGCTTTATTTTTCCAAGTGATGCAAGAATGTCTTGCGTCGGCACCAATGATATTTCAAGCGAGCGGCTTTTCTTTTTTATTTTGTTCGCAGCCTTTGTAGCAGGGGTGTAGTCTGCGACAGCTGCTGCCATAACCGTAATGTCTGCTTGTTCAAAATGGCGGTGGACTTCGTCGTACATTTCCTGAGCCGAAACAACGTCTTTGCGGAGGATGCCGGGGTGTTTCTCTTGAAGATGCGTGGGTCCCGTAACTAATACTACATCCGCACCTTCACGGGCGAATGCTTCGGCAATGGCAAATCCCATTTTCCCCGATGAGAAATTGCCAATGAAACGCACAGGGTCAATCTTTTCGTAGGTAGGTCCGGCACTTATCAAAACTTTTTTTCCTGCAAATCTCTGCTCTCTGTGCAGGTTTTGCTTGATGTGAGTGAACAGGACGGACGGTTCGGGCATCCTTCCTTTGCCGGAAAGTCCGCTGGCTAAAAATCCTTCTTCCGGCGGAATGTATTGATATCCAAATGATTGTAGCTTTTTGATGTTTGCTTGCGTAGAAGGGTGTGCAAACATATCCAGATCCATTGCCGGTGCAAAGAGTACCGGACAGCGTGCGGAGAGCAAGGTCGTAAGTAAAATGTTGTCTGCAATTCCGTTGGCAATTTTTCCCATAGTGTTAGCAGTCAAAGGAGCCAGGATAATGAGGTCTGCCCACAAGCCCAACTCAATATGACTTTGCCATCTGCCATCCTCTCTGTCAAATGAGTGGGAGATAACCGGATTTTCGGACACGACGGAAAGGGTCAAAGGGGTAACAAAGTTCTTTGCCTTTTCGGTCATAATAACCTGCACTTCCGCACCTGCAGTTTTCAGCAAACGTATCAGAAGCGGAATTTTATAGGCGGCAATTCCTGCGGTGATGCCAATGATTATCCTTTTTCCGGATAGATGATATGCTGTATTTTCCATTCTTTTGTTTTATGTCCGATTGTCAGAACTAAAAAAAACACTTTGTGTGTTGTGTCTCAAGTTCTCAAAAAACAGCTAAAAACCATATACACAAAAAGCAAGCTCAAAGCTTGCTTCAAAATTATATCATTTTTTGATACTGTTAACTATTTTCTTTCATCGGGTTTCTATAATAGATGTTTCCTTTCAGAAATTCATCCACTGCGATTAAGGTAGGCTTGGGAAGCCGCTCATAAAACCTGGATACTTCAATTTGCTCCCTGTTTTCTTGTATTTCTTCAAGACTGTCTTGATGGGATTCAAAATCTTTAATCTTTTGTTTCAATTCGGCTTTCATCTCGATGCTTATTTGATTAGCCCTGATCGACATGATGGCGATACTCTCATAGAGATTTCCCGTAGGAGCAATAAATTCACGGATGTCTCTGGTGATTGCTTCTTTGTCACCTTTTATTTTCTTAAAATCAATACTTCTCATATCTTATAATTTTAATTTTTCTTTCAATCTGGCGTTTATTTTTTGTGCTTCCATTTTGTGCTCGCTTTCCGGAAAATTGAGTAAGAAATCTTCCGAGAGCGAAAATGCTTCCTTGTACCGTTCTTCTTTCTTGTCGTCCACACTGCCCTCAGCATATTTGTAATATGCTTTCATTTTCAAGAAATTAGCTTCTTCTTTATACTCCGAATCCGGATAATCATTTAGCAGGATGTCGAAGGACGTAATGACCGATTTATAGAGCTCCATGTGCATATATAATTCGGCAATTTCAAAATATTTTCGTTGCAATTTATGATGCAACTTTTGGATAAGTTCGTTTGCTTCTTCCACCTTGTCGCTGTCGGGATATTGATTGACAAAAAGTTGCAGTTCATTAATGGCTTCAATGGTATTTGTTTGGTCGAGGTTGTAGGCGGGAGAGTTAAGATATTTGCAGTAGGCTTTCATATAAGAGCACTCCTCCGCTCTCGAACTTCTCGGATAGGTCTGCGCAAAACGGGCGAAGTAATAGTTGGCTAAAACATAGTCTCCTTGTTTGTAGTATGCATAGGCATAGCGATAGGCTATTTCTTCTCCCTCTTTTTCGCCCCGGTAGAAGGGAGCAACCATATCAAACAAATTCAGCGCCCGGTAATAGTCTCCTTTGTCGTATAGTTCCATAGCTTTTTGGTACTTCATTTCATAGTCATCGCTCTTAAGTATTTTTTGATACTTAGAACAAGAGGCGAAAGCCAAGAGCAGAAGCGCCAAAAGGGTAATATTTCTGAGAAATTTTAACACGGCTGCAAAATTACAATAATTGACCGGACAAAAAACAAATTATTATTAAAAATATTTAATTTCCCTCAGCAATCATATTTAGAAAGTCTTCTTCTGTTATAATTTTGATATTTAGGTCGTTAGCTTTTTTTATTTTTGTTCCTCCCGGTTTTTCCCCGGCTATGATAAAATCCGTTTTGGAGGATACCGAACTTACGGGTGTGCCTCCATGAGCAAATATGGTTTCTTTGATCCCTTCGCGTGTAAAATTTTTCAGTTTCCCCGTAGCAAGAATTTTCAAACCTGCCAATCTGCCTGAACTTTCCTTATCAGTAGTTTCTTTCATTGAGAATTGGAGCCCTGCAAGCCGTAATTCTTCCAAAAGTTTTTCGTTATCGGGGTCTTCAAACCAACGTATGATACTGCCGGTTATTTTTTCTCCGATTTCGTTTACGGCGGTAAGCCGTTCGTATCCGGCTTTCCGAATATTGTCCATAGTGTGAAATTCCCGGGCAAGAATTTGAGCTACTGTTTTACCGACGTATCTGATGCCTAAGGCGTATAGCACTCTCGGGAAAGGTACTTGCCGTGAGTCTGCAATACCTTGCAGAATGTTGTCAACGGTTTTTTCCCTGAACCGCATTATTTTCACGCTTCCATCCTCTTGGATAATTTCTTTTTCCAGTCCCAAGAGGTCGCTTGCTTTGAGATGGTAGAAATCCGAAGGTGTGTTTACCAAGCCATGGTCAAACAAGACTTCTATTTTTCCTTCTCCGAGCGACATAATATTCATCGCGTTGCGGCTAATGAAATGCTCCAACCTTCCTTTTATTTGGGGAGGGCAGGCTTTTTCATTGGGGCAGTAGTAGGCGGCTTCTCCTTCTATTCGTTGCAAGGGGGTGTCGCAGGCGGGACAGTTTTGAATGAAGCGGGTGGGAGTGCTCTCTCCGGTTCTCCGTGTTTTGTCCACTCCGACAATTTTGGGAATGATTTCTCCTCCTTTTTCCACCGCGACCCAATCGCCCACGCGAATATCAAGCTTTTCGATAAAATCGGCATTGTGAATGGAAGCCCTTTTGACGATGGTCCCTGCGAGGTGTACCGGAGCCAAGTTGGCGACAGGCGTAATTGCACCCGTACGTCCTACTTGGTAGTCTATGGATAAAAGTTGCGTGAATTTCTGTTCCGCCTTAAATTTGTATGCTACTGCCCACCGTGGTGATTTGGCGGTAAAACCGAGTCTCTTTTGTTGCTCAATACGGTTCACTTTGATGACAATTCCGTCAATATCGAAATCCAGTTGGTGGCGGGCTTTATCCCATTCGTTGATAAAGTTCTCGATACATTGAATATCCTTGCAGATAGCGATGTAATCCGAAACTTTGAAGCCCCACTCTTTGGCTTTTTGCAGGCTTTCGTAGTGTGTTTTAAAGTGTATTTGTCCGGAAAGAACAAAATAGAAATAGGCATCCAAAGGTCGCTTTGCGACAAGGGAAGAGTCTTGTAATTTCAGGCTCCCGGCAGTGGCATTACGGGGATTGGCAAAAGCTTCCAAGCCGTTCTCAATGCGTTCCCGGTTGAAACGTTGGAAACCCGGTTTTGGCATTAAAATTTCCCCTCTCACCTCAACTTCTTCGGGATAATCTCCTTGCAAACGCAAAGGGATAGAGCGTATCGTCCTGACATTGGCGGTGATGTCATCTCCTTTTACTCCGTCGCCGCGTGTGATAGCTTGTTCTAAAATGCCTTTGCGGTAAATGAGACTTATGGAAACACCATCATATTTCAATTCGGTAACATATTCGATGCTTTCCCCCGGGAGCAATTTTTGTATTCTCCGGTGGAAATCTCTTATTTCCGCGATGGAGTATGTATTGGAAAGGGAGAGCATCGGATAGCGGTGTCTTACCGTAGGAAAATTTTTGGTAATACTTCCACCGACCCTTTGTGTGGGAGAGTCTTTGAAAACATATTGAGGGTATGCTTTCTCCCATTTTTCCAACTCTTTGAGTTTCATGTCAAACTCATAGTCGGATATAATGGGTTGGGCTAAAACATAGTAGCGATAGTTGTGTTCATTGAGCTCTTGTACCAGAGCAAGTATCTTTTCTCTTACGGATTCTCCGGACATTTCTATTTTTTTTTCTGCAAAATTAAAAATTTATACTTCTTCCGTATGCTTTACTCTTAAAACTTAATCCGGTTTCATTTATTATCTGACATTAGGAATGCAAAATGAGTCTTCCGGAAAATCCGTGGAATAGCAGTGCTGATAAGTAATTTTTTCGATTACGGTAAAAAAGTAAAAAAGCTCGCATTGGTCAAACGAGCTTTTTATTAATTAAGAGAATTAGTGAAGTGATTATGAAGCATGTATTAATTCTCAATTTAGGTTTTGTTAAATATCTTTGAACTTTCGTTTTTACATTGCCTTATGACATTTTTGTTATTACTCTTGAATGTTAACCGTTTTTTTGCATACGTTTTTTTTCAATCTCCAAATCTTTGACGGTAAGGGATACAATCTCATCCAGTCGCAGAACCTCATCCACCATTTGTTCCAATGTTCCGGGTTGCTCGTCCAAGGCTCTTGCCAGCTCGAGCGCTTCCTTGCTATCAAAGAGCATAAAAGTCGTTTTTAGTTTGTGAGCCAGTCTTTTGACTTCTTTAGTATTTCCGTCAGACAAGGCTTCCCTCATCTTTTCAACGGAGGAGGGAACCAGCCCGATATACATATCAATCATATCCAAGACTTCTTCGACCTCACCGTTGAAAGTCTCGTGAAGATAATCAAGACTATATAATTTCTCTCTCTGCATAGTGATATTCATGGAAACACTTTGAAACAATATTTATGCCATATTTATATGTGGTTGAATATCAGTGTTTTGGGTGTTGTTTTTGCTAATAAAATTGTCTAATTATTAGAATTTTTGTTCTGTTTTGAGAAAGTAACGCTCTGTTGTTCTTAATTTGCCGGAAGTTGAAGGGAATCTAACATCATACCAACACATCCGTCATAAACCGGTGAAGGAAAAAAAGAGGCATATACTGAAAAAGAATGGCGACAAACCCATAATACAGGATTTGCCGCCGGCAACTAACAGTTTCTCTTGAAGAGTGAACCTGGGAGGACTCGAACCCCCAACCCTCTGATCCGTAGTCAGATATTCTATCCAATTGAACTACAGGTCCGTTTTCGGTTGCAAAGGTAATACATTTTTATATTTGCAAAATTTTTTGTGGAAAAATATTAGGATTTATTAATGTGTAAAAAAAATTAGAGCTAAACTATTGAAAAACAGTTAAGT
>WFZU01000221.1 GCA_015489405.1 Bacteroidales bacterium | reverse complement strand
TCGCAAGCCTTTTCTGTGCATACGGCGGACAACCTACTTCTTGACTATTTTATTCCGGTTTTGACTTTATGGAAAAGTATTAATTTTTTTCATAAAACTGCATAACAAAACAAAAAAATATTCTTTCGTCAAAAAAATAAAACTAATTTTGGCGTTCTAAATGTTAAGGATATTGGAATATGCAAAAGACAGGTCAAGCCGGTAATAACGGCAAAAATATCAAGTCGGATTGTTTCGTAACCTATGAGCAAAACAATCAAGATTTAAGGATAGAAATCCGCAGTAAGGTACAAGCATTGTATGGAAAAAGTATTCGCCGGTTGGCGGAAGATATGATGCGTTTTTTTGCGATTGAAAAGGGGCAACTGACGATTGAAGACGGGGGTGCTTTGGAATTTGTTTTGGCGGCTCGCATAGAGGCGGCGGTCAAGCAGGTGGTCTCTACGGACAAAAACTATCTGCTCCCGCAAATGGAAGAAAACAAGACGGAAACCCCGAAAGACCGTTTTCGCTTTTCGCGTCTCTATCTGCCGGGCAATTCGCCCAAGCTGATGCTTAATGCGGGGATACACCATCCGGACGGCTTGATTTTGGATTTGGAAGATGCCGTCGCTCCGGCAAAAAAGACCGAGGCTCGCTATTTGGTACGCAATGCTCTTCGCAGTCTCCGGTTCTACGGAGCAGAGCGTATGGTACGTATCAATCAGGGACAGAGAGGGCTGGATGATTTGGACTTTATTGTCCCGCATTTTCCCAATCTGATATTGGTTCCCAAGGTGGAAAATTCCGGACAAATCCGGGAGGTAAACAAGAAGATTGAAAGCATTCAAGCTGCCTTGGGGATGCAACATCCTGTTTGGCTGATGCCCATTATCGAAAGTGCTTTGGGCGTTATCAAAGCCTATGAAATAGCTACGGCAGCAGAAAATATTGTAGCGATGGCAATCGGTCTGGAAGATTACACCGCAGACATCGGGACACGCCGTACGAATGAGGCGACCGAATCTTTCTTTGCCCGTTCGATGCTTGTCAATGCAGCGAAGGCAGCCGGAATACAAGCTATTGATTCCGTCTTTTCGGATGTATCCGATATGGAAGCTTTGAAACAAAATGTGCTGAAGTCCAAAGCCTTGGGCTTTGATGGTATGGGCTGTATTCACCCGAGACAGATTCCGGTTATCCATGAGAATTTTGCTCCTCTGCCGGAAGAAATCGAAAAAGCGAAAAAGATTGTCCGGGCATTTGAGGATGCTAAAGCCAAGGGCTTGGGCGTAGTCTCTTTGGGTACTAAAATGATTGACCCGCCGGTCGTTAAGCGTGCCGAGCGGATTGTTTATCTTGCCGTTTCTTTGGGGAAATTGGAGAATAACTGGATGGATGAACAGTAAGCCCCCGCTTTGCCACCGTGGATTGTCATGAGGGAACGAGGTGTGTTTATAATATTGATAATGAATAAGATATAAATGTTCGATGTATGAAGAAATACGATAAATTAGTAAAAAATGCCGTGGGAAGAATGGTTCCTACTATAGTCAATGGAGAAGAACAAGTGCCGTTTATGGGCGTTGGAAAATATATTCCCAAAGGGCGGAAACACGCTCCTCCGGTTGCTTCTTGTGCTAATTTTGCCGATGGCAATAAGGAAGTTGCTAATCTGAAAGAGGCACTTATCAAAGCCGGTCTCAAAGACGGTATGACCATTTCGACCCATCATCATTTTCGCAATGGGGATATTGTCGCAAACCAAGTTTTCGATATTGCCAAAGAGCTTGGTGTCAAAGATTTGCGTTGGCTTCCTTCGGCCTCTTTTCCTTGCCACGAACATTTGATACAATATCTCGAGGATGGTACGATTCACCATATTGAGGGAAGTATGAACGGACCTTTGGGAAAATTTGTTTCCGAAGGCAAGATGCGCGGCTTGGGTGTATTGCGTTCTCATGGAGGACGTTATCAAGCCATTCAGGACGGTGAGGTGAAAGTGGATATTGCAGTCATTGCCGCTCCTACGGCAGACAGTTTCGGAAATGCCAATGGTGTGTACGGGGATACGGCTTGCGGTTTGTTGGGGTTTGCGTTGGCGGATTCGCAATATGCGGATAAAGTCATTGTCGTTACCGACAATCTTATTCCTTTTCCTGCCTATCCGTGGCAGATTCACGGGAATTATGTTGATTTTGTCGTGAAGGTGGATCAGGTGGGCATTCCTGAAAAGATTGTGTCCGGTACGACGAAAATAACCAAAAGTCCGGACCGGCTTTTGATAGCGGAGATGACCGCCCGTTTTTGCGATGAAGCGGGCTTGATATACGATGGTTTTTCGTTTCAAGCGGGCGCCGGCGGGACTGCCTTGTCCATAGGGAATTATTTTGGTGATATCTTGAAAGAAAGGGGCTGGAAAGCCCGTTTCGCCAGAGGCGGAAGCAATAAGTATTTGGTGCAATTGCTCGAAGAGGGCTATATTGATTATATATTGGACGGGCAAACATTTGATTTGGAAGGAATTAGGAGTATCCGGGAAAATCCTACCCATGTTACGACCAGTCCTTTTACCAGCTATAATTACCACGGGAAAGGGAATTTTGCTTCCTTGGTGGATATTGTCGTTTTGGGCGCTACGGAGGTGGATGTTAACTTCAATGCCAATGTGGTAACCCATTCCGACGGCTATCTCTTGCACGGTATCGGGGGTTGGCAAAACACCCTTTTCGGAAAGACCAGTATTTTACCGATTCCACTGTTTCGCGACCGTATGCCGGTCATCCGGGATGAAGTTACTACCTTGGTCGGTCCGGGCGAATTGATTGATGTGGTGGTTACGGAACGGGGCATTGCTATTAATCCTAAACGTACCGACCTTATCGAAAAAATGAAAAACAGCAAATTGCCTATTAAGACGATAGAGGAATTGAAAGCCGAGGCGGAAGCTATTTGCGGTAAACCCGAACCGGTGGAGTTGGACGATGAGATTGTAGCGGTCATCAAATGGGTTGACGGGACTATTATTGATGCAGTCCGGAAAGTGAAATCCTGATACGGATAATAGACTTTTGTGTTTCCTGAATTTTTGTATTAGCGGTGTCTTGGCTTCCTTGGAGATGCGCCGGTAGCCGTTGCCCCGCCGGAGAAAATTCTTTGTCGCTCTTTGTGATGAAGTGTGGACAATTTGCGGATTAAAACAGTCCGTGCAATTCCGCATTGATACGGTCAATAATCATCGAAAGGTCTTCCGGATTATTTTTGAAGTCCAGTTTATCAATATTGACAATGAGAAGTTTGCCCATTTTGTATCCGCTAATCCATTTTTCATACCTCTCATTGAGCATTTTGAGGTAGTCGAGCCGGATGGACTCCTCATAATCCCTGCCGCGTTGTTGGATTTGTTCCACCAAGGCGGGAACAGAGGCTTGCAAATAAATAAGGAGGTCGGGCGGTTGGATAAATTGATTCATCAATTCGAAAAGCGAGATGTAGTTTTCAAAATCGCGGGTTGTCATTAAACCCATTTCATGAAGGTTTGGAGCAAAAATATATGCATCTTCATAAATGGTGCGATCTTGAACCACCGATTTTTCACCTTTGCGAATATCGATGATTTGACGAAAACGACTGTTCAGGAAGTAGATTTGGAGATTGAAAGACCAGCGTTGCATATCTTTGTAGAAACTTTGTAGATAGGGATTGGTGTCCACATCTTCGTAATGGGGTTCCCATTTGAAATGTTTTGATAATAAGCCGGTTAAAGTGGTTTTCCCGGAGCCGATATTACCGGCGATAGCGATATGTTTATGATCCGTATTCTCCATTATAAAGCATTATTTTTTCAGGTGCCAAAATTAATAATATATTTGTTACGGGCGAACAATATTGCGAAACTTATTTTGCTTTGCAGCACAATAAAAGTGCGAAAAATAAATTTGCACGTATCCCGAAAATATACCGGGTAATAGATGGAGCCCTCTCTTTCTCCGGTTTATCAAAATAAATGCTTGTTCTTTGCCCTTAAATTTCTGTCGAAATATCTTCTACAAGTTTCAGGAGTTCATTTTTACGGACAATGGCAATCATTTGTTCCAAGTCCGTTCGCAAGTAGTGGTCTTCGAGAAATTCTTTGGTCGCTCCGAGGCGTTCACTGAGAAATGTAAATATGCGTGAAGTTCCTTCTCCCAGGGTTTGCAATTCGGGTGGCAGGGTAGAGGCGGTCAGTTGGATAGCGCGCAATGCGCAAAGCAGTTCTATGGCAATGATTTTACGGTCGTTGTCAATGATTTTCCATAGATGCAGGGCACCGTTCACTCCCATGGATACATAGTCTTCCTGATTAGCGGAAGTGGAAACGGAGGTCGTGGAAGAGGGACTTGCCAAGACTCTGTTTTCTGCTGCTCTTGCCGCTCCTGCATATTGCAAAATCATCAGACCGCCATCGGCATTTTTCGTGTTAAAAGCCAAGTCGGCAGGCAGGTGATAATTGAGGGCTTTGTCCAAGAGTGAAAAACTTCTTTTGTCGGAGAGGAGCCCCAGACTTGTCATGGCAATCTTCAGTTGATCGATGTATTGTGCGATGACCTGTCCGTGAAAATTGGCGCCGCTATAAGCTTTGATAATCGTTTTTTTATTCGCTTGCAACAATTTCCGGTATGCAGTTTCACTGATAGAGGAGCGTATTTCCTCTATGTCCACCGCTTTGAAAAGGGGGTTGTCCGTGACGGAGTTTGCTTCTGTCAATAAACTTGCTTTAAGTGCTTCTATGGCTTCCCAAACCGGTCCGTGTATTTGCGGCATAGCGCGGAAACTATAGCGGTCTTGGACTCTTACCTCTCCTTGGAAAGATTGGGCTATTTCATCGAGGGTTTTCCGGTCTTCGTCGGGGAGTCCGGGATGCCGTGCGATTTGTTGCAATTTGTCCAGTGTTTCTTTTTGCGTGAACGGGTGCAATTGAGCCTCCGGAGACATTCGTTTGGAATGGCGTATCAATTTGCGTATCTCTCCGGCTATTTTGAGTTGTCCCGGGTGGGCTCTGTTATCGTGCAAGATGGGGTCAAAGGCGTCTTTCTCACCGCGAATAGCTTCGAGAGAGAGCGCACCGGCAAGCGAAGCCGTGCGCAAGATATTTTCCGCATCACGGGCAGCAAAAATTCCCAATGCAGTAATCAGATTAGAACCGTTGGTGAGCCCCATTGCTTCTTTTGCCCCCAGACGAACCGGTTTGAGACCGGCATATTCCAGTGCTTCGGCGGCATTGAGTCTTTCTTTTCCATAATAGACTTCGGCTTCGGGAAGCCCAATCATCGCCGCCGCAATCATTGCCAAAGGCACCAAATCACCACTCGCTCCTACAGAACCCTCCTCCAATACAATGGGGGTTATTCCCTTGTTTAGCATTTCCATCAAAAGTTCAATCGTCTCCCAACGCATTCCCGAATATCCTTTGGCAAAGGAATTGAGCCGAAGCGCCATAATAGCCCGCACGACCGGAATGGGAAGTTCTTTGCCGGTAGCACAGTTGTGCACTTTAACGTATTTCTCCTGATAGGCGGAAATGAGGTCGTAATCTACATCGAGATGTTTCAAATCCCCGTGCAGACGGTTCGTCCCGTAAATCTTTATCTCCGGAAAATCCCGCAATTGCTCTTCGAGACGGGTTCTGAGGTTGATAATGTTTTTCCGGATATGCTCGGGAATATAAACGGAATATCCTTTTTCCGAAATATGTATGATATCTTCCAGTGAAAGGTTCGAACCGTCTAATCGTATTATGCTATGTTGTTTCATCTGTAACGTATTATTATCATAACTTCCCAAAAACGGGCACTGTTTTCTATTTCAGCCTTCTTGTAGCTTTCACAATCCGCTACCGGAACAGCGTCCAAAATTATTAAAAAACAGATATTAAAAAAGAAAAAAGGAAGCAATGCCCGGGGCATTCTTCCTTCTTCCTTTCTGTGTTTTTATCTCGTTGGTATGCAATATGTTAGCTTGATTGATTTGTAGAAAATTTACTGCTCCGGAGAGGACTCATAGCTTTTATTTGAAATATTTCATAAATTGTACCCGTTCAAAAACAGCAGGGTCTTCTACATTATTCCAACTGAGTTTTCCTCTGAAATCGTCAATGCTCTCAAAGCCTTTTCGCTTCATCCATTCTTGTATGTCGTTCAGCATGCTGGTGATAGCACCGAAACCTTGCTCGTACACGACAGAAGCAACTTGTACGGCAGTTGCGCCTGCCAGCAGCATTTTGATAGCCGTCTCGCCGGAATGAATACCGGTGGAAGCCACCAAATCACAAGCTGTTTTGCCATACATAATGGCAATCCAACGGAGCGGCATCGCATACTCTTTTTCGTTGCTGAAAACGAAAGAGGGTTTAACTTCCATTTGTTCGATGTCAAAATCGGGACTGTAAAAACGGTTGAATAATACCATCCCTTGAATACCGGTCTCCGACAATGCCTTGATGACCGTTCCGAGAGATGTGAAATAATGTGAAATCTTCAAGGTAACGGGAATCGATACTTCATGTAGGATGTTATGTATGGTAGTGAAATATTTCTCTTCTTTTTCTTCGGAAGTTTGCGATAAATCGGAAGGTAAATAAAACATATTCAGCTCAATAGCATCTGCTCCCGATTCTTCCAATTTTTTTGCAAAAAACGTCCATTCATGGGAATATACGCAATTGACGCTGGCGATTACCGGAATGCTAAGTTTGGATTTTGCCTCTTTGATGAGAGCCAGATAATTGGCGATATTGGTTTGACGGATTTGATAATCAAAATAGTCAAAATGTTCGCTCAATTCGTGCCCGAATTCCAAATCGTTCATTTCCTTTTCAAATTCGTGAAAAATCTCTTCTTCAAAAATAGATTTTAACACAATCGCAGCGGCTCCGGCTTCTTCCAATTTAAGCATGTCTCCGATATGAGCCGTATGCCCCGAACTTCCCGCAATAATAGGATTTTTTAATGTTAATCCGGCATATTTTACTTCTAAATTCATATTCTGATATTTTTTTTATTTTTTTCAGGCGGTAAAAGTATAAAGAATATTAATTAGATTAATCCTAAATTTCAGGAAAATATTTTTGATTGAGTAGCCGTTAATACAGATTTTTTCGCCTTTGGCGGAATAAAATATTTTGGATTTTGTAATCCGCCCGCTTGCGTGAAAAGAAAAAAGAAAGAAGTATTGGCGTTTATATTATCTTTGCAAAAAAATTAATGGTGCTTATGTCAAATATCTTGGAAATTACGGAGGTTTCTAAAAAGTTTGGAGATTTCACGGCGCTCAACAGCGTCTCTCTATCGGTTCCCGAAGGGAGTATTTTCGGGCTTTTGGGTCCCAACGGTGCCGGAAAGACGACCCTTATCCGGATTATCAATCAAATATTGCTGCCCGACAGCGGAACGGTTTTGTTTCAGGGAAAACCCTTGGCAAAAAATCATGTGGAAGAAATCGGTTACCTGCCGGAAGAAAGGGGACTCTACCGGAAAATGAAGGTGGGCGAACAAGCGCTTTACCTTGCACAACTGAAAGGGCTCTCCGAAAAGGATGCAAAAGAGCGTTTGAAGTATTGGTTTAAGCGTTTTGATATTGCTCCCTGGTGGGATAAAAAGGTGGAAGAACTTTCCAAGGGGATGCAACAAAAAGTGCAGTTTATCACTACCGTTCTCCACCAACCTAAATTGTTGATTTTTGATGAGCCGTTCAGTGGTTTTGACCCGATCAATGTGAATCTCCTGAAAGATGAGATATTGAATTTACGCAAAGCGGGTGCCACGATTATTTTTTCTACGCATAACATGGCTTCCGTAGAAGAACTGTGCGATCATTTTGTGCTTATCAACCGTTCTAATAAGATTCTTGACGGAAATGTCCAAACGGTCAAAGAAGCCTATAAGGAAAATATCTATATCGTTGAATATGAGGGGAAAATAGGTGCTATCCCGGATGCTGAAAATGCACCTTATCATATTCTTAAGCATGTTGAAAATGAAAAGAGATTGCTTGTGAAGAGTGATGGCGAGATAGCTACCAATCAATTGTTAAAGGAGTTGATGAAACACATGACCATTACTTCTTTCCAAGAGAAATTGCCGAGTATGAATGATATTTTTATTCAAAAAGTACAGGAAAACAAATAGTTGCCACCGAAAAATATGAATATATGAACAAGATACTGCTAATCATCAAAAGAGAATATTTGACCCGTGTCAGAAAGAAATCCTTTTTGATTATGTCTGTAGTCGGCCCCTTGCTGATGGCGGCTATTATTATTCTGCCTGCCTATTTTGCGAAGCTGGAATCGGGTCAAAAAGTAATCGGAATTGTAGATGAGACAAATTATTTTAAATATAAGTTTACGAGCGACGAGTCGGTGAAATTCATTGCTTTGGATCCGGATATTGTGCAAGCCAAAAAAGAATTGATTAACAAGGGCTTGTATGCGATTTTGTATATTCCGATGACGAAAAACGTATTGCCGACCTATGCCTACCTGTATTCGACCAAAGAACCGAACATTATCATCAAAGGAAGGATAAAATCGGTGATGCAGAAAGAGATTGTCGGCTGGATATTGCAAGAGAAAAAAGTCGATCCGGGTATCATAAAGGAATTGCAACAGAAGATTACGCTGGCACCTATAAAGATCAACGATGCGGGCGAAGAGGAGAAGAGTATGGTGGAATTGAAGATGGGGATAGGTTACGTCTTGGCTTTGGTCATCTATATGTTTATTTTTATCTTCGGTGCACAGGTGATGCGGGGTGTGATAGAGGAGAAGACCAATAGAATTGTAGAGATTATCATCTCTTCGGTCAAACCTTTTCAGCTGATGATGGGCAAGATTATCGGCGTAGCCTTGGTCGGACTGACCCAGTTTGTCATTTGGATAGCCTCCATGGCGATTATTTTGAGCTTGTTTTTTAGTATTTTCTCCGGCGATATCGAACAATATAAAAATCAGAAATTGAAAATTCAAGATGAGCAGTTGGTATTGCAAAATCCGGATATTGCCGCCGGAGGCGATTTTAATAAGACGGTAGCCGTCTTGACCGATGCGATAGATGCTATTAATTTTTCGGGCATTGCGCTGGCTTTTTTAATCTATTTCCTCGGGGGCTATCTTTTGTACAGTTCGCTCTTTGCCGCTATCGGTGCAGCTGTGGACAATGAGACGGACACCCAGCAGTTTATGTTACCGATCACCGTACCGCTGATTGTGGGCGTTATTTCCGCCCAGTTTGTGATGAACAATCCCGACGGACCTCTCTCTTTTTGGTTGTCAATGTTCCCGTTCACTTCGCCGGTGGTGATGATGGTGCGGATACCCTTCGGAGTTCCCCTGTGGCAAGTCTTTCTGTCGGTGGCTTTATTGATAGGCGGTTTTATCTTTACGACTTGGCTGGCAGCCCGTATTTACCGTACCGGAATCTTGATGTACGGCAAAAAACCGTCCTATCGCGACTTGTGGAAGTGGATACATTGGTAAGCATTGTACATTCATTTATTGGTGTTTTGAAAAATTTTTTTGTCGAAGACGGGATTTATGTACTTTTGCAAACGGTAAATAAGTACTTATATACGATTTTGGATTTTATGTGAGGATTCTGTTGCCGGATTCCTGAGAAAAATGATTACAATGAGCAAAGAAAAGATTATCGAGGTATTTAAAAACAGTGAAGCGCCCTTGAAATCGGGTGATTTGGCAGCCTTATCGGGATTGGACAAAAAAGAGGTTTCTAAAATTGTCAAAGAATTGAAAACGGAAGGGCTCATCGAAAGCCCCAAACGCTGCTACTATCAACTCAAACGGGATTAATGGCGCATATCGTTAAATATTCCGAGGCAGGCTATATCGGTCTCCACGGTATAATTATTATTGCACAAGCCAAGGGTGAGGCTTTGAGTGTGGAGGAGGTGGCAACTCGTTTGCATTCTTCCAAGCATCATGTGGCCAAGGTGTTACAGATGATGGTACGTGCCGGTTATTTGAAATCGACACGCGGTCCTGCCGGTGGTTTTGTGCTGGCAAAAGACCCTGCTAAAATTACTTTTCTGGAAATATACGAGTTGATTGAAGGTAAGGTGAGTGCGGGCTTTTGTCCTTTGGACAAAGAGCATTGTCCGTTTGACCGGAACTGCATCTTCAATAATGTTACCCGGCATCTGACCGACGAATTTATACGCTATATGTCGGAAGAGGTGATTGCCAATTATGTAGAGTCTGTATAGAGTCCGTCTATAATGTCCGGCTTCTGCGTTACGCTCGCTCTGAAACCAGTCTTTTCGGCAAGCTCAATGCATCGCATTGACGTAGGTCAACTCCTTGGTTTTGAGTGTTTCGCAAGCCTTGTTTTTGAACATTCCAGCTCAGACTCCGGACTTTATGGACAGACACTATCCGGGGAACTCGTTTTTGTATTGCCGGCTCACCGGACAGAGCCCCCCCTTTGACCGGAGAAAATTACTTGACGATAGGAGGGGAGTAATTCCTGTTGAAAATCGTTTTTATTCATATTATTGATACATCCGCCGCAATTCATCCCGGTGGTTTTGCGTCAGGCTATGGGATGAGAATGTTCATTTTTTTACCGGAATGAAAAAGATTATTATTGCTATCATCCATACTCTGTGGGTAGTAAACCCCGAGAATAATACCTGCTAAGCATTTGAAATATATGGGCTGAAAGTCCCGGATATTTCGCTTTTTTGTACTTTTTTTTTTTTT
>WFZU01000220.1 GCA_015489405.1 Bacteroidales bacterium | reverse complement strand
AAGTGAAAGAATGGAGAGAAACAGCGGAAGGACTTTCCGGCTTGCCGGAAATAGCCAAATCCCTTTTGTCCGCTTTTCCGGAAGACCGTATTTTTGCTTTCTACGGGGACCTCGGTGCGGGAAAGACGACCTTTATTAAAGAGTTAGCCGGACAATTGGGGGTAGAGAAGGGAGTAAGCAGTCCTACTTTCGCTATCATTAATGAATATTTTAATGGCAAAGAAAGCCTCTTTCATTTTGATTTTTACCGTATCCGGGATGTGCAGGAAGCCTTGCAGATCGGAGCCGAAGATTATTTTTACAGCGGCAATTACTGTTTTATCGAATGGGCTGAAAAAATAGAGCCTCTCTTGCCTGCCGGCACGGTGAACATAAAAATCAATATCCTGTCTGAAACAAAAAGAGAATTTATAGTTACCAAATAATATTGCATTATGGATAGAAAAAAGCAATTTATTGATGATATTACGCAGTCATACACTTTCAAGAAAAGATTTATTACCTTGGGTGGAGCCGTATTGGATAAAGAAACGATTCGCGGACTGCACGTCAAAATCCCTCTCAAAACGCTCAACCGGCACGGACTCATTGCCGGCGCTACGGGCACCGGAAAGACCAAAACATTGCAGATATTAGCGGAGCAACTCTCCGCAGAAGGGATTCCCAGCCTTTTGATGGACATCAAAGGCGACCTTAGCGGTATTGCTATGCCCAGTCCGGGACATCCGAAAATCACAGCCCGTCACGAAGCTATTGGTATCCCTTTTGAGCCGGAAGGCTCTCCTGTTGAATTTTTGACCCTTTCCCGCGAAAAGGGAGCTCGCCTCCACGCTACCGTGAGCGAATTTGGTCCTTTGCTCTTTTCAAAAATCCTCGATCTGAACGATACGCAAGGGGGGATTGTAGCTGTAGTGTTCAAATATGCCGATGATCATCAATTGCCCTTATTGGATTTGAAAGATTTCAAAAAAGTATTGCAATATCTTACCAATGAAGGGAAAAGTGAGTTGGAAAAGGAATACGGACGTATCTCTACCGCCTCCGTAGGCACTATTCTCCGTAAAATTATCGAACTCGAACAGCAAGAAGCCGATATCTTTTTCGGAGAACCCTCTTTTGAAGTGGAAGACCTGATAGCGCAAGACGAGGACGGCAGAGGCATTGTGAATATCATCAGACTTACGGACTTGCAAGACAAACCGAAACTCTTTTCCACGTTTATGTTGCAGCAGTTGGCTGAATTGTATTCGACCTTGCCCGAAGCCGGAGACACGGATGTCCCCAAGTTAGCGGTTTTCATTGATGAGGCGCATTTGGTTTTCAAGGAGGCTACGGATGCTCTTTTAGACCAGATAGAGTCTATCATCAAGCTTATTCGTTCCAAGGGAGTCGGCATCTTCTTCTGTACCCAAAATCCCGTGGATATTCCCGAAGCGGTACTCGCTCAATTGGGACTCAAAATCCAGCACGCCTTGCGCGCTTTCACCGCCAAAGACCGCAAAGCGCTGAAATTGGCTGCCGAAAATTATCCGCTTAGCGATTATTACGATACCGACCAATTGTTGACCGAACTCGGTATCGGAGAGGCTATCGTCAGCGTTCTGAACGAAAAGGGCATTCCTACGGCATTGGTGCACACGATGTTGCGGGCACCGAAATCCAGAATGGATATTTTGACCGAAGAAGAGATAGACGCTATCGTGGCAGATTCGGAATTGGTCGAAAAATACAATAAAACGATTGACCGGGAGAGTGCATACGAGATTCTCAATAAAAAATTGAAAGTGGCTGCCCGGGAAGAAGAAGAGGAGGAAGAAGAAAAGGCGGAGAAAAAAGAAGAGAAAAGCTCATCGTGGATGTCCGATTTCTTCAGCAGTCCGCTGGCAAAACAAATCGGCAGAACCTTGACGCGTGAGGTAACACGCGGATTGCTCGGAGTCTTGGGCATCAAGTCCACCCGCCGGCGCAGCTATACAAGACGTCGCCGCCGCCGGAGATATTATTAAACCAAGTTTCCGGCTATGGCAATATTGATGTATTTCCTCCAAGAAAACGGTGGTGCTTTTACAGGGGGGGGCATTCTGTAGATAGCAAAAAAAAATGGAGTGTCACTGTGTTGTAGAAAATTGGAATTGAGTTTATTATTTACGTTAATACCCTATCTTATGAAAAAAATGATTATTAGTAGTGTGTTTATTTTAAGCGTTTTAGCCCTTGGTTTTATTTCCAGTTCCTTTCTGGAGTTAGATGGAAAAGCGAGTAAGGGAGAGGGCGGAAGCGGGGATTTGGTAATCATCAAAATGGTTGAAATATGGGGGATTAAGCCATCGAAAATGATTGTCAGTTACGGAAACGGAAAAACGGAAAGTATTCCATTGAAGTCTTTTATGCTCAAAAACCTTGGAAACAACATGGACATTCTTCAAAATGAACTTGATAAATTTTTCAAGCTTGATTATGAGCTTATCTCCTCCACAGGAGGAAATTCCGATGGAGTTTTCGTCAATACGTATATCCTGCGGAAGAAGTAGTCATAATCGCGGGTATATTGTACTGCATAAACCTTACCGCAGTCCGGTAAAAATTAGTATTCAGCCTGTTATATTTATTTATCAGCAGGATTATTCATTTGCCGCGCAGTTATTATCATTTCTCCGGAAGAAAGCAAAGGAAAGTTACGGCTTTCCTTCGTCTCGGGACTTTCCTACCACTCCGACAGCATAATGTCTTTGCGGGCTTCCCGGTATTCTTTGATAAAATTGTCAATGATAGTAGCTGCCGGCAGAATCTCGTGGATGGTGGAGGCTATCTGTCCGATTTCCAGCTCTCCATTTAAAATATCTCCTTCTGCCATACCTCTTTTGGCACGTCCGTGCCCCAGGAGTTCGGCGAGTTCCTCGGCACTTGCTCCTTCTTCTTCCAGTGCGCGCACTTGTTTGTAAAACTCATTTTTGATAAGTCTTACCGGCACTAATTTTTTCAGTACCAAACGTGTCCCTCCGTCCCATGTGTTGAGAATCATTCTTTTGAAATTGTCATGAGCTGAGGATTCGTCTGAAGCGACGAAGCGGCTTCCTACTTGCACGCCGTCCGCTCCCAAGGCAATCATAGCCGCCATCGCTCTGCCGCTTCCAATTCCGCCGGCGGCAATAAGTGGCATATCGGTCAATTCTCTTACGGCGGGAATCAGTGCCAGCGTAGTAGTCTCTTCGGTGCCGTTGTGTCCGCCGGCTTCAAAGCCTTCGGCGACAATAGCATCCACACCGGCTTCGATACATTTTTTCGCAAAGCGGGTACTGGGCACCACGTGGGCGACTTTGATGCCGAAACGCTGCAGGTACGAAGTATATTGCTTCGGATTCCCGGCGGATGTAAACACGATTTTCACGCCTTCCAATACGATTATTTTCAACAATTCGTCAATATCCGGATAGAGCAAAGGGATGTTGACCCCGAAAGGTTTATCGGTTTCCGCCCTGCAACGGATAATATTTTCGCGCAATTCGTCCGGTCGCATGGCGCCGGCTCCGATAAGTCCCAATCCACCGGCTTCGCTTACCGCTGCCGCCAGTTTCCAACCACTGCACCATATCATTCCCCCTTGGATGATAGGATATTTAATGCCAAATAAATCTGTAATCTTATTTTTCATTCTGTATAAGTATATTTTCGCGGTCTGCATTACGGATATACAAAACCCTCTAAAATTTTTACAAAATTAGGGTAAAAAAAAGTGCCGTCAAAGATTTTCTTTTGTTGATAACCTGCGCAATAATTTCTGGAGAAACTACGAACGGTTTCACTTCCTTTTGTATCTTTGCGTCCAAAATAGATTTAGTGATAAGTTTGCAACAAAAGATAGAACAGTCCTTACGGAACACGGTAGCTGCAGAGTATGAAGCGGTGCGTGGATTAATGGATTTTATTGATAATGAGATGGTTGAGGCTGTCCGTTTCCTGTATTCGATAAAAGGCAGGATAGTGGTGAGCGGCATCGGCAAAAGTGCCATTGTGGCACAAAAAATGGTTGCGAGTCTCAATTCGACCGGAAGTCCCGCCCTTTTTCTGCATGCGGCAGACGCTATTCACGGAGATTTGGGCATGGTGCAAGAAGGGGATGTAGTAATCATCATTTCCAATAGTGGCAATACGCCGGAAATAAAGATATTATCAACACTTATTAAGGCAAATGAGCATACGTTAATCGCTATTTGCGGTGAGAGAGAGTCCTTTTTGGCAAAAAAATCCGATTTCTTTATCTCTTCCAAGGTTGAGAAGGAGGCTTGTCCCAACAATCTGGCTCCGACTTCCAGTACTACGGCTCAAATGGTTGTGGGCGATGCCATAATGGTTGCTTTGCTCGAATTGCGCGGCTTTAGTGCCGCTGATTTTGCTAAATTTCATCCGGGAGGATTGTTAGGGAAAAAAATGTATCTGAGGGTCAAAGACTTATACACTTCCAATGCCAAGCCGGAAGTCTTGACCTCAGCAGCGCTGAAAGATGTCATCCTGGAGATTTCTTCGGCAAGGCTCGGGAGCACTGCCGTCTTGGACGAAAAGGGGCATTTGATGGGCATTATTACGGACGGAGACTTGCGCAGGATGTTGGAAAAAGAGCAAAATCCGATGTCTCTAAAAGCAGAGGATATTATGAGTACTTATCCCAAAACCATTTCGCCCGAAACCTTGGTGATAGATGCTTTGCAGCAAATGAAAACAAACAAAATCACACAACTCATCGTGTCTGACCGGGAGAAATATCTCGGGATCATACACTTGCACGATATTATTAAAGAAGGCTTTGTATAAATAAAATACTGATAATTCAATGACGATAAAGACTTTTTTGGTATTTGCCGTTCTTTTCTTGCTACTTCCGGAGACTTACTATGCACAGAAAACAAAAATTGCCGGTGATGTCTTGGATGCTTCCAGCGGGGAGAAACTCCCTTTTGTGAACGTATATTTTCAAGGGACGACCATTGGTGCCACTACGGATATGAACGGACATTTTACGATTGAGACAGAGCGCCCGGGCGACAGTCTGACCGCCTCTTTTATCGGATATATACCGCAGTCGATAGCCGTCAAAAAAAACCGCTATCAAGAGATTACATTTCATCTCAAAAGCAGGAGTACGGACCTGCCCGAAGTCGTCATTGTGGGGGACTATGACCCCGCCAAAGCCTTGATGAAAGAAGTGATTTCCCACAAAAAGGATAACCGTGTTAAAGATTATCAATATCTTGATTATGAGGTTTATAACAAGCTTCGTATAGATGCCAATAACCTATCCGATCATTTTAAGAACCGGAAAATATTAAAGCCTTTTCAATTTATTTTCAAGTATGCGGACACCAGCACGGTGAGCGGCAAAAGCTATCTTCCCATTTTTCTCTCCGAATCTTTTTCCAAATATTATATCCGCCAAAAACCGCATACGGAAAAAGAAGTTATCAAGGGTGTGAAAATCTCGGGAGTGGAGAATGAGAGTGTCTCGCAGTTTGTAGGGAATATGTTTCAGCGTTACGATATTTATGATAATTACATACGGATATTTAAGAAAAATTTCATTTCTCCGGTTTCCGACTATGCGCTTAGCTTCTACAAATACCGCATCGTGGATACTTTGAATATTAATCAAAGAGTAAGCTACAAACTGATGTTTCAACCGCGCCGGAAACAAGAACTGACCTTTCAGGGATATATTATGATTGATGCGCTGAGCTATGCAGTGAAGTCCTTTGAGATGGATATTGTCAAGAGTGCCAATATCAATTATGTCAATGCCTTGAAATTGGGACAAAATTACGAACTTATCAATGGAAAATATTGGCTGATAACGCGGGACAATGGAGTCGCTGACTTCAATATCGTGAAAGAAAGCAAACGCATTCTGGGCTTTTACGGTACCAAGACTACGGAATACCGCAATTTTACTTTCAACCGTCCACAACCGGAAAAATTTTACTTGGTGCCTGCCGATGTGGTGGTCGAAAAGAAAGCCTTTAATCAAGGGGATGATTATTGGCAAAAGCACCGTTTCGAGAAACTCGACAAAAATGAATCTTTCGTTTATAATATGGTGGACACACTTAAAAAATTGCCGGCTTTCAGGACTTGGATTGATGTCGTGGAGACAGTCATCACCGGCTATTACAAGTTGGATAAAGTGGAAATAGGTCCTTATATGAGTTTGTTGAGTTTCAATCCTGTTGAGGGTGCACGTTTGCGTTTCGGAGGACGGACAACGCCGAAATTGTCAAAAAATTTCCGTTTTGGAGGCTATCTTGCCTACGGTACTAAGGACCATCGCTATAAATACCAAACGGAGTTTACCTATGTTTTTAACAGAAATCCGCGAAATGCCATTACCCTTTCTTACAAAAATGATATTGAGCAGTTGGGGATGAATCCGCGTGCGATGAAAAATGATATTTTTCTCACCTCGGTAATAAGGCGGAAGCAGGCGGATAAATTGTCCTTTACCAAAGAACTGAATGCCAATTTTGAATACGAATGGTTCAATGGTTTTAAAACGGACTACGGTTACCGGCATAAGATTATCTCTCTTGCCAATGGGAAATCCATGTATTTCAGAGGCAGCCGGGATGAAATAATTGAGAAAAAGGATATTATGACAAGCGAATTGAGTTTGCTTGTGCGTTTTGCTTATCATGAGAAATTTGTGTTGGGAAGGTACAAAAGGTTGAGCCTCGGCACCAAATATCCGATTATTCAACTGGAATATGCTTATGGGATGCCCGGTTTCGGCATAGGAGAGTACGAATATCACAAATTGAATCTGGACATCCAACATCATTTCAATATCGGTTTGCTCGGAAGGAGCAAATATTTGATTCGTGTCGGGAAAATTTTCGGCACCTTGCCTTATCCGCTGCTGCGCTTGCATCCCGGAAATGAGACTTTTCTGTACAACCGCTATGCTTTTAACCTGATGAACTATTTTGAGTTTGTCAGCGATGAATATGCGACTCTTTTTTGGGAACATCACTTTCATGGAATCATTTTGGATAAATTCCCTTTGTTAAGGAGATTAAAGTGGCGGCTTGAAGGACATTTCAAGGGAGTGGTCGGAAGATTGTCCGACGCTAACAGAGCATACAACGTTTTGCCAAGGGGCATATCCACATTGAACAAACCCTATCTGGAGACCGGGTTTGCCGTGGAGAATATTTTTAAGATTTTCAAAATTTCATTTGACTGGCGCTTGACACACCGTCGTCCGCATAGACTTGCCAATTTTGCCGTTTATGGAGCTTTGTTTTTCGATTTCTAAAAGAGGCAAAAAACCGTCCGGTTGTATGCGTATCCGTAAAAAATGTTGTTCTGCGATTCGCTGTGAAACGCCTAAAAAAGGACTTTATATTGCAGCCCGGTGCTGATAGAGCTTAATCCGTCGGGGCGTGCTTTGCGGGAGATGACGGGGATGCCGAGGCTCAATTCGATACTTTGCCGGTCTTTCAAGGGATATCTGTAAAATAGATTTAGATTGAAAGTCAAGCCTGCCGAATGAGCGATTTCCTTTCTTTCGCCCGAAGCATCAAGGTAAGTGTCATTTCCCAGATGGTAAATAGGGAGGAGCCCTCCGGTGAGGCTGGATTGATTTGCGTTGAAATGATGGACGTACGAAAAACGCAATAAGATGTCTGACTGCCGGTGATATTCGTTGGTTGTCAGGTAGTTGGTATCAATGCTTCCCGCCGGATAATCGCTCAATCTGAAATGATTATTGTTTTGACGTAAAGGCTGCTGAAAAGCCACCCCGGCTAAAAATGTTTTTCTAGCGTAGCTGATTCCCAATATGACATCTGTCGTCCCCAGGCTTGTTTGATAGGACATGGGCAGGGGGAGACCGTTTTTCTTTTTGTCCGATTTGTTGAAAGGAAATTTGATAGCCGCAATAAGCCGTAATTTGGAGACAAGCTCATAACTCATGCTTGCATAAAGGTCCGAAAGACCAACGTTTGTAGCCAATCTTCCGTACAGCAGGGAACCGGTAACTTTAAGACTTCCGTTCAATCTTTTGTCGATTTGTCTTTGATATTCAGTGTAGGAGGCTAAGATAAACACCCCGTATTGTGCGTGTCCCAAGGCAAATCCCGTCTTTAAGCTGTTTCGTAATGCCACATTGTTTTCTTCTCCGGGTTTTAGCGCATTAATGCTGCATGCACCGGCATCTCCGCATCCTTGTGCCTTTCCTTTCGGCGGGGAAAGGTATAGAACAAAAACGGCAATGAGTATTGTTAACGAATATTGTTTCATATATTTTTTTTCTTTCTGTCGCAGTCAATGCTTTTTCCTTACAATTTTGTAAAAGATTTTTTGCTTGTAAATCATTGACGGAAGTACACCGTGGGATAAAATACCTCTTGAATGTTCTTGTTAATGGAAAGAAAAAGCGTCGTACTTTTGCCGCTCACAAAAAGACAGTATATGAATTCGATTAGAAATATTGCGATTATCGCGCACGTTGACCACGGGAAGACAACTCTGGTGGATAAAATGATACACGAATGTAATGTCCTTGACCCCAGAAAAGAAGCCGGTGAATTGATTCTGGATTCCAATGATTTGGAGCGGGAAAGAGGGATTACGATACTTTCCAAAAATGTTTCCGTTAATTTTAAAGGCACTAAAATAAATATTATCGATACTCCCGGGCACGCTGATTTCGGTGGGGAAGTAGAGCGGGTTTTGAAGATGGCAGATGGCGTTTTGTTGTTGGTAGATGCTTTTGAGGGACCGATGCCGCAGACCCGTTTTGTGTTGGAGAAGTCCATTCATCTCGGGCTTAAACCAATTGTCGTGATCAACAAAATAGATAAAGAAAACTGTAAGCCCGAAGAGGTGCAAGAAGCCGTTTTTGATTTAATGTTCAATCTGGGAGCGACGGAGGAACAATTGGATTTTAAAACTTTGTACGGTTCAGCCAAGCAAGGTTGGATGAGCTATGATTGGCGGGATGTGAAGACCGATATTCAAGATCTTTTGAATGCTATCATAGAAGAGATTCCGGAAGCGCCTTTCAAAGAAGGAGCCCTGCAAATGCAGATAACCTCGTTGGATTATTCCAGCTTTGTGGGCAGGATTGCTATCGGAAGAGTTTTCCGGGGTAATATTCATCAGGGAGAGGAAGTCGTTTTGATGAAAAAGAATGGGGAACTCAGAAAGTCAAAAGTGAAAGAGCTGTATATTTTCTCCGGTTTGGGTAAGGAAAAAGTGGACAAAGTCCGTAGTGGCGATATTTGTGCGGTCGTCGGTTTGGATGACTTTGAGATAGGCGACACTATTGCCGATAAAGAAAAGCCGGTGGCTTTAGCCCGCATTTCCATTGATGAACCCACGATGAGTATGTTGTTTACGATTAACAATTCACCTTTTTTCGGGAGAGAGGGAAAATTGGTAACTTCCCAGCGGATACGTGAGCGTCTGCTGAAAGAGACGGAGAAGAATCTTGCCCTCAGGGTGCAAGTTACCGAGTCGGAAGAGAAATTTAACGTTTACGGAAGGGGGATTCTTCACTTGTCCATATTGATAGAGACCATGCGCCGGGAGGGCTATGAATTGCAAGTGGGACGTCCGAAAGTGATTTTCAAGGATGTGCAAGGAGTGATAGAAGAACCCTACGAAACCTTGGTGATTGACGTGCCGGAGGAATATGCCGGCAAAGCTATTGAGTTGGTTACTCAACGCAAGGGGGATTTACTCATTATGGAACCCAAAGGCGATGTACATCATTTGGAATTTGACATTAGTTCGCGCGGTTTGATAGGCTTGCGTAATGTGATGATGACGGCTACCGCAGGAACGGCTGTGATGAATCACCGTTTCAGGGCTTATGCTCCCGCCAAGAGTGAATTGCCGGCTAAAAACAAAGGAGCTTTGATTTCTATGGAAACTGGTAAAGCTTTAGCTTTCTCCTTAAACCGCTTGCAAGACCGGGGGCGTTTTTTTATCGAACCCGGAGACGAGGTTTATCGCGGGCAGGTCATCGGAGAACATACCCGTCAAAAAGATTTGGATGTGAATGTTACCAAAGGGAAAAAACTTACCAATATGCGTGCTGCCGGTTCGGACGAGAATATAAAACTGGCTCCCAAAATTGATTTCTCCTTGGAAGAAGCGATGGAATATATCCGCGAGGATGAATATTTGGAAGTTACCCCGAAAAGTCTTCGTATCCGTAAAATCAATTACAAACCTTCGTATTAGAGGATTTCTGCCTTTATGCTGCATGAAAGACTTATTTGTAAAGCGTATGAATAATGTTTGTGCGTAAAATGCCGGACAACTAAATTTTTTTTCTTCTGTCTTGTTAGTGATATGTTGGTAAATTTGTGTTTGCTTATTAGCAAATTTCCATACATTTGCCATTTGAAATGTTAGATAAATTTTTATATTATGAGAAGAAAAATTAGCTTTTTAGTGCTGTTATTTGCCATTGGCTTTTCTGCTATGGCAGGTAATATTGTTGTTAATCCGAACGGGACTACCCTGTTGGATATCCGGACAAACTCCTTCCATGAGTTGAGTTTCAGAAATACGGTCTCTGATATTAATTTCTTTAATGTCAAGACGAAGAAGGGAAATTTTGTCCAGTTGCAGATTGAGAATTTCGGTTATACTATGAAGATCGGAGACCCGAAACTTCCGGTATTGAAAAAAATAATCGAAGTGCCGGAAGGTGCAACGATTAAAATTGATGTAACAAAATCGACATTCAAGGATTATAATCTTTCCGATTTCGGGATCAAGGATTTTATGATGCCGGCTCAAAAAAGTGTTGAAAAGTCCAAAGATCCGTACTTTGAGGATTTCGTCTTCAATACGGCTGTATATCAAAAAGACAGCTTTTTGGGACAGGATCTCGTCAGCGTGAAAATGTTGGGAGAAAAAAGAGCACAACGGATAGCACGTTTGGAAATAGCTCCCGTGCAGTACAATCCGGTAACCGGAATGATACGGGTTTATAATAGTATAGATGCCAAGATTGAGTTTGTGGGTGCTAATATTCAAGCGACCATGCAAAAGAAAGAGCGTTTGGCTTCTCCCTATTTTGCCGCTACGGACGGAAAGGCTATCAATAATAATTTCGGCGGAAAAGAGCTTATCACGAATGCTCCCGCTACCTACATTATCGTGTCCGATCCGATGTTTGAAAATGCGTTGCAACCTTTCATCGAATGGAAAACCAAGAAAGGCTTTAACGTGGTATTGGCTTTGACCAGTGATCCGGAAGTGGGAAGCACGACCAACTCTATCCATTCTTACCTCCAAGATTTCTACGATAACCCGCCCGCCGGATATTATCCGCAAAGTTTTGTTTTATTGGTCGGGGATGTCGCCCAGATACCTGCATTCTCCGGAACTACCGGAGGTCATGTAACGGATTTGTATTATATGGATTACACGGGGGACATCTATCCCGAATGTTATTACGGACGTTTCTCGGCAACCAATTTATTGGAACTCCAACCGCAAATAGACAAGACCTTGGAGTACGAACAATATTTGTTTCCGGATGATTCCTTCCTCGGAAAAGTGTTGATGATTGCCGGTGTGGACTCCGGAAATGCTCCTACCTACGGTAATGGTCAGATAAATTACGGTACGGATTACTATTACAATGCCGGACATGGTATTTATTCGCACACTTTCCTGTATCCCCATTCTGCTGATCCCGGCATCACGGATTCTATTATCCAATACATCAACGAAGGTCTTGCTTTCGGAAATTATACGGCACACTGTAGCCCGGCAGGTTGGGCTGACCCGAGTTTTGAGATTCCTAATATTTCTTCGTTGACGAACGAACATATGTATCCGCTATTGGTGGGTAACTGTTGTTCTTCCGTAGAGTTTCAAACAGACTGTTTCGGAGAAGAGATCCTGCGTGCCGATGGTAAGGGTGCCCTTGGGTATATAGGGGGTTCCAACAGTACTTTGTGGGACGAAGATTATTGGTGGGGAGTAGGTTTTGAACCTGTCAGCGCCAATCCCGAATATCATGCCGAAAACTTGGGCTCCTATGACCGTATGTTCCACGATCACGGTGAGGCTGTAGAAGACTGGTATATCACACAAGGGCAAATGGTACAAGCCGGAAATCTGGCAGTAACACAATCCGGTTCTAATAACGAAACTTATTATTGGGAAATTTATCATCTGATGGGAGATCCGTCATTGATGGTTTATTTCGGTATTCCGGAAGTACAAACTCCTACCTATGCAGCTTTGATGCCTTTGGGAAGTACCTCGTTTACCGTCAATACCGAGCCTTATGCTTTGGTCGCCATTTCCAAAAACGGTGTTTTGGCAGGAGCTACGGTGGCTGATGCCAACGGTGTAGCGGAAGTGAGTATGACCAATCCCATTACCGTGCCCGGAACGGCAGATGTAATTATCACCGGTCAAAATCTCAAACCTTACATAGGAACGGTAACGGTAGCTTCTCCGGAAGGTGCGTACGTATTATTGGACGATTTCGTCATCGACGATGCTTCGGGCAATGGAAACGGAAATGCAGACTATCATGAGAGTGTGCTTTTGGATGTAACGCTTGCTAATCTCGGCTCTGCTACGGCTACTAACATTTCCGCTACATTGAGCACGGACAATACCAATGTTACCATTACAGATGATGCCGCTACCTGGAGTAATATTGAACCGAACGGAACTGCCACTACCAATGGAGCTTTTGCCTTTACGGTTGCAGACCTCATTGCCGATGGAGAGGTCGTAAACTTCAACCTTACGGTAACGGACGGAACCGATACCTGGGAATCTACTTTTATGCTTACGCTTCACGCTCCTATTCTTTCTTTGGTAAGTTATGAAATTAATGATATTACCGGCAACGGAAACGGAAAATTGGATCCGGGTGAAACGGTTGAATTGCAACTGACTGCAGTGGATAATGGAAGTGCGGAAGCCTTTAATGTTTCCGGTATTTTGACTACTTCAAGTCCTTATATCACGCTCAATACAAGTAGCAATAATTACGGAAATATTGCTGCCGGAGAAGAGAAAACAGAATATTACAGCCTTACGGTGGACGAAAATGCTCCTCAAGGTGAGATAGCTGACTTCTCTCTCGTATTATCTGCCGATTACGGTTATTCCAATGAGAGTATGTTCAGTGAAGTGATCGGACAAATTCCGGTATTGGTTATCGATTGGGATCCGAATGCCAGTTCCGGTCCTGCTATCCAGCAAGCCGTTGAGGATAACGGGGTAGCGGTAGAGTATATGACTGCCTGTCCGTCGGATCTTTCGATCTATTCAAGTGTATTTGTCTGTTTGGGTGTGTATTCGGAAAACTATACTTTGCCTGATTCACAAGGTCAATTGTTGGCTGATTACCTCAATAACGGAGGGAATCTGTATATGGAAGGTGGAGATACCTGGGCTTTTGATAGTCCAACTCCGGTGCATGCGATGTTTAATATCTCCGGTGATGCGGACGGTAATAGTGATTTGGCTACGCTTAACGGACAAGCCGGAACATTTACCGAGGGTATGGAATTTTCTTACTCCGGTGAAAATAATTGGATAGACCATATTTCTCCTACCGGTAATGCCTTCTTGGTATTCAATAATGATGCTGTCGGTTATGGTGTAACGGTAGCCAATGATGCAGGAACTTATAAAACCATTGGAGCTTCCTACGAATTTGGTGGATTGGATGATGCTTCTTCTCCCAATACGAAAGCCGAATTGATGGCTAAATATCTTGAATTCTTTGATATCGGCGGTGGCAGTCCCCAATCACTTACCGCCTACTTTGAAGCTGACCAAACGGATATTGTGGTGGGTAGCAGTGTAACTTTCACGGATATGTCTGTCGGTGGAACGCCAACTTCCTGGTCTTGGACCTTCGAAGGAGGAGAGCCCGCAACTTCTACTGAGCAAAATCCGGTAGTTACCTATAATACCGTAGGTACGTATGATGTAACCTTGACAGTTTCCGATGGTACAAATACCGATACCTACGTCCGGAATGATTACATCGATGTCTCCGTGGGAGTAGATGAAAATGTTTTGGGAAGTTTGATTATTTATCCTAATCCTTTTACCAATCAGTTGGTTATCAATTACTACCTGAAAGAGGATTCCCGCGTTAAGATTAGCATCCTCAATACTTTGGGACAGGAAGTGGAAGTCCTGAAAGATGTTGCCAACGAAGAAAACGGACAACACCAAGCAGTTTTCAATTCTTCAGCTTATAATGCCGGAATTTACTTCGTAAATATTCAAACGGCAGATTCCAAGACGGTGAAGCGTGTGGTTTTGACTCGATAAGTTAGTACATACATTCATATTTGAAAAAAGCCTCCTTTTCCGGGAGGCTTTTTGTTTGCCGTGTTTATTATGAAAGGGGAGGGGCGAGAAAAATTGCCTGCCTGTCCGGATAGCGTCCGGTTTGGAGTTGTCTGTCTTTTCCGTTAGGTCCTTTCTGAAAACCTTACTCCGGCGGGCTCAATGCATGGCATTGGCAAAAGTCAGTTCCTTGATCATACAAAGATTTTTTAGGGTGTAAGTGTCCAATAGTGAATAAATTTTATTTACCTTTGCTGCAACAATAATTATTTATTATGAAAGTAGGCGTCCGGCAACAAAATATCAGGGGTAGAAAGCTTTCGGGACACAAAAACATCCAAACAACTATAATATATACCCACGTAAGTAATACTGTAATATCCTCCATGGAGGATTTAAACCTTAATATGGATAAAAATCCCGACAAATTTTGGGGTTTTGTCGGGGTATAATATACTTGTGTGTAATGCGGTGACGGAACGATAAATAAAAATGGTATCTTGAAATATTATATGTAAATTTGTAAATAGAAAATTAAAGGAAGATAAATGAGTAAAAAAGAATTGACAATAAAGGATTTGATTAGTTCTGCAAATGCGTTTTGCGAAAAAGAAACTAAATATAAAAATAAGGAATTATTTGGTGTAACTGACGGAAAAGCTGTTGGAACGTATATTGAACACAAGTTTAAAGAATTTCTTAATCAAAACTTTGAACTTGATAATGGTAACTCTGCACGTGGAATTGATTTACCTGCACCACAAATTAATACAGATATTAAAGTAACTTCTATAAAACAACCACAATCGTCAAGCCCTTTTAAAGATGCAAAACAAAAAATATACGGTCTTGGCTATAATTTACTTGTCTTCGTTTATGAAAAAAAGGATAACCAAGAAGATGAAACGGCAATATTAGATTTTAAGAGTTGTTCATTCATTAATAAAGAAAGAACTGCTGATTATACAACCACATTTCGATTGAATGAAATGTTAAAGGACGGGGCAAATGAAGAAGATATAATTGCTTATCTAAATGACAAAAATATTCCTGCTGATGATATTACTTTAAGTCAAATCGCTAAACAAATCTTGAGAAATCCCCCAAAAATTGGCTATTTAACTATTTCCAACGCTTTACAATGGAGATTGCAGTATGGACGAGTTGTTGCTTTAAATGAAAAAGTAGAAGGAATTATAAAAATTGTTGACAAGGTAAATG
>WFZU01000219.1 GCA_015489405.1 Bacteroidales bacterium | reverse complement strand
CAAGAACAAGGCTTGCGAAATACTCAAAATCAAGGAGTTGACTTTTGTCAATGACTGTTTTGAGTATGAGCGTAACGAAGTTATTGGACATTATAGACAGACTCTAATTATTGTTGTTTTTGATGTGTAATTATATGGGATTGCATATAAAATAATAAAAATATTAAAAAAATATATCTATTTACATATAATTTGTTAATTTTGCAAAGAATTATATTTAATTGCATATAATGAAACGATTGTCAGATTTTGTGAAGGAAAGGAGAAAAGCCGTAAAACTTACACAAGAAGAATTTGCCGAACGGGCAGGGGTAGCTTTAACTGTGGTAAGAAAAATAGAACAGAGCAAAACCAATTTGAATATGGAAAAAGTGAATATGGTACTCCGGATGTTTGGGCACGAATTGGCACCTGTCAAAAGTAAAGAATTAGATAAATGAGAAAAGGGGAAGTCTATTACAATGATTTTTTAGCCGGTATCATAGTGGAAACCGACGAGGGAGAATATGTTTTTCAATACGACGAACAATATGTAAAAAATCATCCTGATGACTTTATTACTTTTACGATGCCTGTAAGAGAAAAACCTTATGCGGATAAGCGTTTGTTTCCGTTTTTTGAAGGATTAATTCCAGAGGGGTGGCTACTCGAAATAGCTTCTGAAAATTGGCGTATTAATCCAAATGATAGAATGGGGTTGTTGTTAGCTTGTTGTCGAGATTGTATAGGGGCGGTAAGTGTTAAACCGATAGTTGAACAAGATGAAAAATAAGTGTTTATATTGTTATCAGCCGTTGGAATCAGGTAAGGATTTTCACAAAAAATGTTCGTTAGCTTTTTTTGGAATTTTTCCGGCGCCTACCATAGAATATACACTTGATCAAATGGACGAATTGGCTAAAAATATTGTAGAAAGGCGTATATCTGTTCCCGGTGTTCAACCAAAACTCTCTATGAGTTTGATTAAAAAAACAGACAAACGATTGACTGTTGTGGGTGCATTAGGCGGACAATATATTTTCAAACCGCCGTCTGATAAATATCCTGAAATGCCTGAAAATGAACATTTGACAATGCGAATGGCAGAGGTGTTTGGGATACGTGTTGTGCCTTCTTCGTTGATACGTTTGGCTTCCGGTGAACTTTCGTATATAACCGCTCGTATTGACAGGACAAAAAATGGGGATAAAATTCACATGATTGATATGTTTCAAATCACAGAGGCATTTGATAAATATAAAGGTTCAATGGAAAAAATCGGTAAAGCGATTGATAGTTTTTCTGATAATACTTTTTTGGATAAAGTTTTATATTTTGAAATAACGCTATTTTCTTTTTTAACGGGGAATAATGATATGCATTTAAAGAATTTTTCCATGATTAAAAGTGCTTCGGGTTGGCAGTTATCCCCTGCTTATGATTTGTTAAATGTGGCTATCGTTCTACCGGACGATACGGATGAATTGGCACTGACACTTGCCGGAAAAAGAAAGAAGTTAAAACGACAACATTTTGAGCAATTTGGTAAAGATTTAGGGTTAAATAAGAAACAAATAGCCGGAACCTTCAAGCGTTTTTTTATCAATAAATCCAAAGTGATGTGTTTGATAGACGAATCGTTTCTTTCCGGTGAGATGAAAGATGCTTATAAAGAATTGGTTGAAAAGAGATATCGACAAATTGAATTGATAAGCGATGATAAAATCTCGTCATAGACTGTCTCAAATTCTCGCATAGTATTGAAAAAAGTGCAAAGCCGGCAACTTTTATCAATTGTCTCTATCCTCAAATTTCTCTTTTTTCTTGTCCTCTATTCGTTTGAATATAAGGTAGATAAGAAGAATGAGAATGATAATCCAACCACCGGCATAAAGCCCTAATAAGATATTAAAGACCATCATATTATATAGTGTTTGTCCATAAAGTCCGGAGTCTGAGCTATAATGTTCAAGAACAAGGCTTGCGAAATATTCAAAATCAAGGAGTTGACTTTTGTCAATGAAGTTTTGAGTATGAGCGTAACGCTTTATTGGACATTATAGACAGACTATAAAGTGTTTGTCCATAAAGTGAAGATTCTATCTAATTCTTACCGCTGTACCGTAAGCTAATATCTCAGAAGCCCCTTGCATAATCATAGAAGTCGAGAAACGGACATTAACAATGGCATCTGCATTTAAATTTTGCGCATCATTAATCATTCTTTGAAGGGCTTGCTCGCGGGATTGGGCTTGCAATTTCGTATATTCGCTTATCTCGCCTCCTACAATATTTTTCAATCCCGCAAAAATATCTCTTCCGATATTGCGAGCACGTACGGTGCTACCCCTTGCGATGCCAAGTATTTCGACAATCTCTTTTCCGGGGATTTTTTCTGTCGTTGAAATAATCATAAAACAAGAATTTTTTCTGCAAATATACAAAACTTTCCAACATAAAAAAGACTCTCTCTATTGGCAAGGTGGGGTCAGTTGTCAACTGCGAGCGGAATGCAATATCTTTATCTCTTCGTGTCTAAAACAGTCCGTAGTATGGTCATTAACCATCCCCACGGCTTGCATAAAAGCATAACAAATCGTAGGACCTACAAAAGAAAACCCTCTCTTTTTCAGGGCTTTGCTCATCGCTTCGGAAACTTCTGTTTTTGCCGGAATTTCCGCAAATGTCTTCCACCGGTTTTGAATAGGTCTCCCTCCGGTAAAGTCCCAGATGAAACGGGCAAAACTTCCAAACTCCCGTTGTATCTCCACGAAGGCTTTGGCATTGGTGAGAACAGACCGGATTTTTCGCTTGTTTTTGATAATCCCGCTGTCGCCGAGCAAAACCTCTATTTTCCGCTCATCATAACGAACTATCTTTTGCACTTCAAAATTATCAAAAACCTCACGGTAACGGTCACGTTTCTTCAAAACCGTAATCCAACTCAATCCCGCTTGGGCGCCTTCCAGTACCAAAAATTCAAACAACAGGCGGTCGTCATAGACCGGAACGCCCCACTCTTTGTCGTGATAATCTTCCTCTATTTTGCCGTGTTTTACCCAGCTGCATCTTTTCATATGATACGTTTAACAGGACTCGTAAAAGTTCAATTTATAAGAATAAATACAACGCGAAAATATGAGAAATCTTAATATGGCAAAAGGGATATTCAAAAGGAAAATGATGTTAGAATTTCTGTTCAGATAGACTCCTTAAACCTTGTCTTGACCGTACTTATTCTTTCTTTTCCAACAAATAGACTTGACAAAGTTTATTTCCAATCTCAGTCCCAAACAGGTTGACGTATCTCCAACCTTTGGAATACATATAGTTTAGAGCCGCCATCGGTGATTTAAATTCTATGAATTTTGAATCTGCATCCTTAATTTTATCTACATCTTTTAATTTTATTTCTTGCCCATAATCCACGTAATAGGCTTTTATATCACCTCCGAATTTCGATGCCCGGGCAGCAATAAGCTGAACATATTTTATCCCCAATTCGTTGATATTCACATCGCCTACAAATACCTGTGAATAAGACATTGATACTCCAAACAGCATAAACATAGCTGCAATTAAAATACTTTTTTTCATAAGAAATACATTTTGCTGTTTTAAATTCTGTAAACTACCGATAGCAAAGGTAATACAAAAAATAAATATAACAGCAATAGTTTCACGGAAATATAAATTCTTCGTTAAAGGCTTCTCTGATACGAATTTACGGTATAATTAGAGCTTGTCTATTATGTCCTACTTCTGCGTTACGCTCGTTCTAAAACCAGTCATTGATGCAAGTCAAATCCTTGGGTTTGAGTGTTTCGCAAGCCCTTCCTGTGCATACGGCAGACAGGCTTGTTCAACAACATTCTGTTCCAGACTATTGACTTTATAGACAAGCACAACTTATACACTTTTAGCCTTTTTTGTTATTCATTATTTTCTCCAAGCTCAAAAAATTCATCCAATTTATTTTCAAGCAATTTTTTGTCTATTAATTTAGTTTCATACTGCGAAATAAGTGTAGGTGAGATACTTCTGTTTAAAGCATATTCAACTATCTTACTGTCTTTGCTTTTACATAAAATCAAACCTACGCTTGGTTTTTCGTGTTCTTTTTTTACATCTCTATCAAGTGCTTCAAGATAAAATTCCATTTTACCAAGATACTCCGGTTTAAAATCCGTTATTTTCAAATCAATCGCTACTAAACATTGTAAATCTCGATGATAGAAAACCAAATCGATATAAAAATCTTTTTTCCCTACTTGAATTCTATATTCTTCGCCTACAAAGGCAAAATCTTTTCCAAATTCTAAAATAAAATCCTTTAAATTTTGAATGATTGATTTCCTTAAATTTTTTTCAGAATATTTTTTTGGTAAAGATAAAAAGTCAAGTATGTAATTGTCTTTAAATGTTTGGTTTGCTGATGGGTGTATTTCTCTCACCACCGGTGAGAGTTTTTCTTCTGATAAAATTACTCTTTCAAAAACGCCACTATCTATCTGTCTTTCGAGTTCTCTTTTTGATAGTCTTTCTTTTATTGATAATCGAATGTAAAATTCTCTTTCTTCTTCGGTTTTAGATTTTGAAAGAATAATCATATTGTTTGTCCAAGATATTTCTCTCACCAGTGGCGAGAGTTTCGGATTTTTATAATATGCTTCATAAAATTGTTTCATTCTCCACAAATTTTGCGAAGAAAATCCTTTTAAATCAGGTTCAACCCTATTTAGATAATCAGAAAGATTTTTAACAATTCCTTTTCCCCATTCTTGATTAGCAATTTTATTAGAAATATACTTACCTATTTCCCAATACAAACTAATCAATTCTGTATTTACAGCATTGAAAGCCTTTGCTTTGGCTCTATTAATCAGTTGTTGTATTTCTGTAAATTGCTTTTCTAATTTCATTATTTACTTTTTAGCAAATATACTAATTATCTGCTATTTTTCTATTGGGATATTCGTAAATTTTGTTTTTTAAATTGGCTGTAACATCCTTTTTAACATACGAAATAAGAGAGCCAATAATCAGTATTAGACCTAACAAAAGGGTAAATACCTTTTTCAACCACAAATAGGAAGTCCCCAACAGCCTTGTATATTTTGTGATTTTGTTTTTGGAGCTAAGTTCTTCCAATTTGCTTTTCCTTTCACTCAAAATAGATTGTCTTTTTTCCTTTGCTTCAATAAAAGCTTTGATTTCTACTTCATTCATAACCGAAATTTTTAAATTATAACAACATTCATTGAAAACGGCAAAGGTAAAAAAATAATTATTATGGCGACAGTTCAACAGGGAAAAGATTTTCCGCTAAACGCTTTCCGGATATCACGAAGAATTTAGGGCGGCATAATCACGCCAATCATCCCGGTAGCAACCGCGTTTTCCCTTTGCGTGCCTCTACCATTAGCATTTTATCAAAAACAGCGATTTACGTACAACCCATCTTACAACAAAGACTCTATCATCTCATACCAATCCTGCATACCATCGCCACGGGTGGCAGAGACACAAATAAAATGGAGATTTTTATTGACCCGGCGGGCATACTCTTTTGCCTTGTCCACATTAAAATTGACGTAGGGGAGGAGGTCAATCTTATTGATAATACAAATGTCCGAGCCGGCAAACATATCGGGATACTTCAAAGGTTTGTCTTCTCCTTCGGTAACACTGATGATGACCACCCGTTTTTTCTCACCGAGATCAAACATTGCCGGACAGACCAGATTACCCACATTTTCGATAAACAATATGCTGTTGTTTTGAAGTTTCAAGCTTTTCGTTGCCCGCGCTACCATACTGCTGTCCAGATGACAACCCTGCCCTGTATTGATTTGTATTACAGGCACTTTTGTGGCGTGAATACGGTCTGCGTCCGCCATCGTTTGTTGGTCTCCTTCGATTACATAAAAACGGTGTCTGTCGTTTAGATCCAGCAAGGTGCGCTCGAGCAAGGAGGTTTTGCCCGAACCGGGCGAACTGACCAGATTGAAACAGAGAATATTGTTCGCCTCAAAAAAACGCCGGTTTTCATCTGCCAATTGATTGTTTTTGTGCAATATATCCTCTTCCAGTTGCACCGTCTCCGTGTGGGAGTGATGATGATGCAAGTCTTCCGTAGTAAAAGACAACTCTCTTTTTGCTATGTTGGAAGGAGTAGAAAATTGAACTCCTCCCTGTGTGCTACATCCACAAGTGCTACACATAATATTATCTTTTTTTATTCAAAAATCAATTCTAAACTCTTCACTTTCATTTCTCTCCCCTGCAAAAGTTTGGTATTTATTCCCTCACAGCGGGGGCAGAGTTCGTACAAACTTTCCGCCTCGAAGCGGTGCCTGCAATCTTCGCACAGGGCGATGGCAGCCAAGCGGTTAATCTTTCTGCCGGCTTTCGCCAAAACCGTATCCGGTACAGCTTGTTCCCACGCAAAATCAAATGCCTGCATCTCAATGCCGGACAAAACTCCGATGTCCAACTCAATCTTTTGGACTGCCCGGGCGTTCGCTTTATGCGTTTCCCTTTCGGCAATCTCGATGATGTTCGTTACTATGGACAGTTCGTGCATTCTTCAATTCTTTTTTTTTTACGCAAGACCTTGCAACGTATTCATTCTATACATTCTTTCCTTTTGCCTTTTCCTGTCTATCAAAAAAAGGGAGAAAAAAAGATACGGCTCGCCGTAAATTTTCCTTTGCAAAAGGGGTCATCTCTTTCCCCAACTCCCATTCTTTCCCGCTGATTTTTAGTAAATAAGCATTGGGATATTTGCCATACAAATCATTGGTAAGTGCAATGATAGCATTCGGCAACAGGGCGTGCGTAGTGAATGTTATTTCGCCGTCAGGCTCACATTTCTCAAAGGCAAAGCCCTGTTTGGAATTTCCCGTAGCGGCATCTACAAAAATGACCGTGTCCGCTTGCGAACAGGCTTCCGCATCTTCGATATTCAGTTGATAAGGACGGAAAATTTCTCCCGGGAAGCAATTGGATTGTTCTATTGCATCTGCAAAAGCCCAGCCCAAGCCGTCATCTTGGCGGGCGATATTTCCAATGCAAAACAGCAGCAGCACCGGTTTGCTGCTATCATTGCGAAACCGGACAACTGCCTCCGCCTCCACCTCATTGCTCCCGCCGGGCTTGCGGGCGAGGGAGCACAAGGACTTGGAAGGCATCTCCATTTGGATTTGTTTATGATTTATATTTCTCATCAATCAATTGATTTTGATGATCAAATATTTCCACTTGCAAAGGCATCTTCCCGATAGCGTGGGTCGCACAACTCAAACAAGGATCGTAAGCGCGGATAGCGACTTCTACCTGATTGAGCATCGGTTCGGTGATTTTCTTTTGCTTGTCGAGCATATGTTGAGCCACCCAGCTTACCGCCTTGTTCATAGGCTCATTGTTGTGGGTAGTCGAGACGATGAGATTACATTTTTCGATTTTTCCGCGGTCGTCCACGACATAATGATGAATCAGCGTTCCGCGGGGTGCTTCGATGACGCCGATACCTTCGTTGCGAAATACTCCTTTGCGCACCAGTTCGCCCTCCAAAATATCCGGATCCCAGAGCAGCTCTTTCATCTTTTCGGCAGCGTGCAGCACTTCTATCATTCGTGCCAAATGATAGTAAAGCGTTTTGTGATTAGGTTTCCCGTCCGTCTGTGCCATAAATTCCTGACGTTCTTTTTCCGCCAGCGGCGTATCGATATAATCGCACACATTGATACGCGCCAAAGGACCGACACGGTTCCAGCCGTTTTCCCTGCCGAGATGCGTGAGATAAGGGAATTTGAGATAAGACCACTCTTCGACATCTTCGGTGAAATATTTTTGGTAGGTGAAATCCGGAATATCATTCAGGGTGATATTTCCGTCTTTGTCAATGGCACGCAAATAGCCGTTGTACAAATCCATAGCTCCGTCGCTATTGACCAAGCCCATATGTCCCGAAGGATATTCTGCAAAATTATTCACATATTCAGCGTGTTCACGATGATATTTTTTCAGGAAATTAATGGCATCGAGCGACCATTCTATCATCGTGTCGATATTCGGAATTTTTTCTCCGTTGAGGAAATAGTCCCTCTCTTCGTGGCTTAATGTTTTTTGCACGCCACCGGGGACAGCGACGATTCCGTGAATACGTTTTCCGGCGATAGCCTTAATAATCTCTTGCCCGAATTTTCGCATCATAATTCCCTTTTTCGCCAGGTCGGGATGTTGTTGAGCCACGCTTACGATATTGCGTTGTCCGGCGGGTGTGTCCGCTCCCAGGAGCAAGTCCGGCGATGCCAAATAGAAAAAATGCAGTGAATCGGATTGAAACACTTGTCCGTAGTGCATCAAACGCCTTATTTTGCTCGCCGTGGGCGAAAGACTTTCGGGGTCGATACCGACGATATAATCAATGGCTTTGGCTGCAGCCAAATGATGACTCACCGGACATATTCCGCAAAGCCGTTGCACGATTACCGGAACATCCCAATAGGGGTAGCCTTGAATAAATTTTTCAAAACCTCTGAACTCGACGATATGAAAACGGGAATCTTTGACGTTCCCTTGATCGTCCAATTGTATCGTTACTTTGCCGTGTCCTTCTACACGTGTAACGGGATCTATTACTATTTTTTTTGACATATCTAATGATTGTTGAGATTTGTAATCTGTGATTTAATCGTATTTCAAATCCTCGTATGGGATTTTTTCTTTGGTTCCGAAAAGTATGGCTTTGACCATAGACCATATCAGATTGGGACGAGGAGGACATCCGGGGATGAAATAGTCAATCATCACCGCATCTTTGATGCCATACACCTTATCGCTGATGACGGGAATGTCCGTATGATAGGGGATGAGTTTTTTGCCCTGATCTCCGGTCATAGAGTTCAGGTAAGACTCTTCAAGACAGGCTTCCAGCGGAACGGTATTCCGCATCGCGGGAAGACCTCCCCAGATAGCACATTCGCCCAAGGCTACCAGGACATCACAATTTTCGCGGAAGAGTTTAAGATTTTCATAATTCTCCGAGTTGGCGATGCCTCCTTCGATAATCCCGATATGGGCTCTTTTGGAGAACTTTTTGACATCCGTCAGCGGGGATTTGTTAAATTCTATCAACTCTACCAAATCCAACAGCCCTTCGTCAATATCCAGCAAAGACATATGGCAGCCGAAACAACCGGCGAGGGAAGCCGTAGCGACTACCTTTCTGCCGTTGGACTCTTCGGCTTTGAAATCGTGTTTTTTGAGACTCTCAAACTCCAAATATTTAACGGCTGACTTATAGTCGAATTTTCGCTTTCCAAAGGTTTTGGCAAAGCCTCTCTCTTTGGCGATAATAGCTCCCACGGGACACAGGTCCATCGCCCTGAAAACCTGCTCTTTGCTGAGTCTGGCTTCGTTGATGTAATCCATTCCGACAAAGGTGTTGTGTCCCCTTTTCTGGAAATAAAATACTTTTTGGTGATCATCGGTCTCTACCTGTGCCACACATCTGCCGCAATGGATACAGCGGCTGTGGTCAATGTAGAAGTTCTTGGCTTTATAGTCTTTTTTGCGAGCCTCGAAAAGGTGCGGGAAGCGCGAGACGGCAATCCCCATCTCATAGCCTTTGGTTTGCAACTCACAATCACCGCTTTTAGCACAAGCAGGGCAATAATGATTGCCTTCGGCAAAAAGCATTTCCACAATGGAAGACCGCAAATCCCGCAATTCCGGTGTATTTACCTCTACTTCCATACCGTCCCACACTTTGGTGGTGCAAGCCGTCTTAAATTTTCCGTTCACTTTGCTCATGCAGACTCTGCAACTGGAAAGGGGAGGGAACATATCTTTAAAATGACACAAGGTCGGGATATGAATTCCATTCTCTTCGGCGGCATCGGTCAATAGCTGCCCTTCAAAAGCTTGATAATCTTTGCCGTCTATTTTGATGTTTACGCAGTTCATTATTTTTTATTTTTGGTTTGTTCTACAAATTTTTTGTGCGTATGAATCGCCTCTTCGATATCCAAGATTTGTTCTTTTTTCGTAATCTTGCTTTCAAACACTTCCGGATATTTCCGGAGTGCATCAATGATGATGCGTGGTGCTGTTTCGCCCAGTCCGCAACGGCTGGCATTTTTGACGTAAAAGGTGTATTTTTCCAAATCTTTGAGTTCGCTGAGACTTGCCTCGCCCCGGCGGATTTTTTTGAGCCGTTCTCCCATCAGATAATTCCCTGCCCGGCAAGGGGTACAATAGCCGCAAGACTCTCCGATAAAAAACTTGTTGAAGTTCATTACGACATCAAAGATGTCCACGCTTTCATCGAAAATCATCGTCGAACCCATTGCCATCAGTCCTTTTTTAGGCTTTCCGGTATCCGGCAATTTGTCCAAGGGGAAATTCCAGGGAACCAGATAAGTGTTGTCAAATTCCTCTTTGGAAATGAGCGTTCCCGAAGGTCCGTTAAATTGGATTGCTTTGGTGTTTTCTGCTCCGCATAAATCCAGCAATTGCCGGATGGTCATTCCCCATTCTATCTCGTAGATACCCGGTTTTTTGCAATGACCGGAGATAGACAATATCTTGGTGTCGCCCGGTATTTCGGCGGAAGTTTGCAGGTATTCGTCCAATCCCAGTTCCATCAGGCGGGCGGCATACGCCAGTGTCTCCACATTGTTGACGACAGTCGGCTTATTTTTATAGCCTCTTTCCACAAGGTGGAACATTTTGGTGCGGGGTTCGCCTCTTCGTCCTTCCATAGATTCGAGCAGGGCAGATGCCAAACCGCAAATATAGGCTCCCGCTCCGACAAAAATCTCAACGTCAAAATGAAATCCGTGTCCCATAATATCTTCTCCCAAAAGACCGAATTCGTAAAACCGGTCTATCATTTCTTGAATTTTGGGTCGCAGATATTGATATTCCGCCCGTAGATAAATATATCCTTTATGCGCTCCGATAGCGTAGGCAGCGGTAATCATTCCTTCCAAGACCAAGCCGGGATAACGGTTGAGCATCATCCGGTCTTTGAAGGTGCCCGGTTCTCCTTCATCGGCATTACATATAATGTATTTCTCATTGGACAGGGTTTTGCTGGCATACATCCATTTTCTTCCGGTCGAAAAATAGGCACCGCCCCTTCCGGCTAACTTGCTCTCACTCACTTCATTGATGACTTCCTGCGGCGTCTTCTTGAAGAGCTTTTTGAGGCTTTCCCCGATCTTATAATCCCGGAAAATAATGCTGTGATTTTTCGGGTGAAACCGGATCTTGTCCTCTATCCGGTCACAAATTTCCTCTGCTTTTCTCCCTTTTTTGATTTGGGCTACAATATCCCTTACTTTTCCGGGAGTAAGGTCGGTAAAAGGTTTGAAATTAATCAAGGCAGCCGGCTCATAATCGCCCAAACCGATGCAAGAAGTCTCAAACAAAGAAAATGTACCGGAAGGATCCGGCTCTCCGCCGAATGAGGTCTCACATTCCTCTTCAAAGACTCTCTTCAATTCTTCAAAACCTTTCATTTCAGAGGTGATATTATTGCTCAAATAAATCACATTCTTTCCCACCGGAGTACGATGAAAATAATGAAAGAAAGAGATGACACCATCAATTTCAATAGTCGAAATATCCAACTCGTGAGCCAAGCGTTGGACATCGGAGGTTCGTATGAATCCCTTTTTATTTTGGACTGCCCAGAGTTTTTCAAGCAAATGCGTCCGTTGTTCTATGTTACTATTCATAATGTTATTTTATTAACTTTCGTGTTACAAAAATAACAAGATTTTTTCTCAAACAAGGAATTATTGCACTATTTTCAGGCTATATGGAGAATTTTAGGCAAAATTGAAAAAAATAGAAAAAAACGTGAATGTATTTATTTGAAAATCAGCGATTCCAATATAGATTTTTCTTATTTATATTCAAAATAAATTGTTTTTGAAGCAATTTAGAGGAGTTTTCAGTAAATCTTTGTTTTTTTCCAATAACTGCTTTTGTAAACAGTAAAGTGTATTTAAGGCGCTGTATTACAGTTGGGTGTGTTGATCTTGGTAAGATGCAGTTATTGTTTTTGTGCAATAT
>WFZU01000218.1 GCA_015489405.1 Bacteroidales bacterium | reverse complement strand
GGCTCAGATATTGCACATTGTCTCCGGACAGGAAAAAGTTTTTACGGAAACTTTTGAAAATATTGTTGAGGAACTGAAAGAAAAGCAAATCTTTTTGATTAACGAAAAACAAATTTCCTCCGCACAAGGAAAAGTGGTTCGTGCCTATTTTCGCAAAGAAGTGCAGCCCTATCTTTTCCCTATTTTCTTGACCAATTTCAAAAATTCATTGGCAATAAAAGACGGTTCTATTTATCTGGCGGTCGTTTTGAAATCAAGGCTCCCGGAAGTGAAAAAAGAGCATGTGTTAATCAAATTGCCGACCAAAACGGTCTCCCGTTTCTATATTTTGCCTGAGGAAAACGGTAAAAAATTCATTATTTTGCTGGATGATATTATTCGCTATTGCTTGGATGAGATTTTTACGGTTTTCGGTTTTGACAGCTTTGAGGCTTATACGATAAAGATAACCCGCGATGCGGAATTGGATATTGACCATGACATCTCCAAAAGTTTCTTGGATCGCATGCAAGAGAGTGTCAAAAAACGCAAAAAAGGCGAACCGGTGCGTTTTGTCTATGACGAGGATATTCCGTTACCTTTTTTGGAGAGAATACTTAAAAAGCTCAAAATCAGGGATAGAAACAACTTACGCGGCGGCGGACGTTATCACAATTTCAAAGATTTTATGAAATTTCCGGTGGTGGACCCCTCGCTTTGGTATCCCAAACTTCCTCCTCTGATACATCCCGGACTTCCTAAATATTCGAGTGTCTTTGCCAAGATTAGAGAGCGGGATTTGATGTTGCATTTTCCCTATCAGACGTTCAACCACATTGTGGACTTCTTGCGTGAAGCTTCGCTGGATCCTCAGGTAACGACCATTCGTATGACCCTCTATCGCGTGGCGACGTATTCCATTATTGCCAATGCCCTGGTGAATGCTGCACGCAACGGCAAAAAGGTGATTGTATTCTTGGAAATCAAAGCCCGTTTTGACGAAACTACCAATATCAACCTCACGAAAAAGTTTCAAGCGGAAGGCATTCAGATTATCCCGTCCATCCCCAACTATAAGGTGCACGCTAAATTAATTTCCGTTACCCGTATGGAAGATGGAGAAGAACGCTATTACACGAATATTTCTACCGGTAATTTCAACGAATCTACTTCCACCATATATGCGGACGACAGTCTGTTGACCTACAACCAAGGAATCGGCAGGGATGTCCTTTCCGTATTCAGTCTTTTCGAGGAACGCTATATCCGCCCCTCTTTTGAACACTTAATTGTGGCACCTTTTGATATTCGCAATTTCTTTATGCGGAAAATTGAGCGGGAAATACAAAATGCGAAATCCGGCAAAGAGGCTTGGATGATAATAAAGCTGAATAATCTGGTAGATAAGAGGATAGCAAAAAAAATATATCAAGCCGGTCAAGCGGGTGTGAAGGTGCATCTGATCGTCCGGGGAATATGCGTACTCTTGCCTGATAAAGAAGGGGTTAGTGAAAATATTCAAGGAATCAGTATTGTGGATAGATTTTTGGAACATTCGCGCGTGTTGATTTTCGCCAATGGCGGAGACACGCTGTATTTTACCGGCTCGGCAGATTGGATGCCGCGTAATTTTGATCATAGAATAGAGGTCGTTACGCCCGTTTATGACAAGCATATTCAAAAAGAGTTACGCCGGATGATTGATATTCAGTTGCAGGATAATGTCAAGGCGAGAGCCTATATAGACGGCAAACCGAATCAATACAAACGTTCCGGAAAAGGACAACACCGTTCGCAATATGAAATCTATGAATATTTTCGCACTTTGAGTGAGGGAGAGTAGAAGGGGAGTTGGGGAAGTTTTAAAATGCTTAATGGGGAATTGCTTAGAGCACTGGATTGTATAATTTGTTGTGTAATTGTTTATTCATCATCGATAATTCCATTAAGACTTTGAGAAACTATGTGGTGTCTGTCCATAAAGTTTGGAGTCTGAGCTAGAATGTTCAAGAACAAGGCTTGCGAAATACTCAAAACCAAGGAGTTGACTTTTGTCAATGACTGTTTTGAGTATGAGCGTAACGTAGAAGTCGGACATTATAGACAAGCTCTATGTAAAAACCTCCGGCAGGCATAGCGCAGTGTTCCGTATCAACTCAATTCATAATTGCTAATCTCTCTCCCACCACAAAATATTCCAAGCCCTCATCCGTTATTATGCGAAAAAGATTGCCTATTGATTAAGTTATTAACAGTGAAATGTTATTAATTCTTGCAGCCCGGTCTGTTTGTAATGAATAACGACCTTATCTTTGTATCCGGTATGTTTTAGGTTGAAATGACGGAAATATTTCCGGATGAACTTAATCGTTCTTCTTCCCCTGACATTTTTGAGAACTGCTCTTGTGCAGGGAAATATGGGGAATATAGTTAAAGTTGGAGATTGGAATGGAAAAAGAAAATTTAGAATATGAAAAATAGCGTGCGTAGAAATGTGAATTGGTGGAAATCTTTCGTGTGGGCTTTTCTTTTGCTTGGGATAATGTCATTGTCCGCACAGGAGGAAAAGGTTTTTGACGGTGTGTTGAAAAAATATAAGGAAGGTGTCGAATTGTTTGATAATCAGCAATATAATGCATCCATTCTGATGTTTGAGGACTTGATGTCTTCCTTACAAGACAAGCATTCGCAGCTGTATGTAAATGCTTCCTATTATACGGCGGTATGTGCATATGAACTTCTGCATAAAGACGGTCCGCAAAAGTTACAGGCATTTTTGGAGGCTCACCCCAATCATTCCAATGCGAATATTGTCCGTTTTTATCTGGCAAAAGATGCTTTTGACAAACGCAAATATTCCAAGGTGCTCCGTTACCTGAAAGAAGTGGATATGCACCGTTTGTCGCGGGATCAACAGACGGAGATGCAATTTAAACAAGCCTATTGTTACTTCCGTTTGCATAAAGAGAAAAAGGCAAAAGCGCTCTTTCAAAGACTGAAAAGCGGGCATTCCAAGTATGCTTCCGTCTCCGCTTACTATTTTGCGCATATCGCTTATATGCTCGGTGAGGACGAGTTGGCGACCAAAGAATTTTCCAAACTACTCAAAGATCCGAAATTCAAAAAGATAGCCCCCTATTATCTGTTGCAATTGGATTTCAAAGCCGGGAAATATGAAAAAGTTATCGCCGCCGGCGAAAGCCTCTTTGAGCAAGCCAGCCGCAAGCGGAAACCGGAGATAGCGCGGGTTTTGGCAGAATCTTATTACCGGTTGAAAAAATACGGCAAAGCCATTCCTTATTTTGAAGCGTATAAGAAATTGGGCAAACGCCTGAGCCGGGACGAAGATTTTGAGTTCGCATTCTCCTACTTCAAAACTTCCCAAACAGACAAAGCCATTCCGCTCTTCGAGCAGGCTTCCAAAGGCAAAGACACCTTGGCACAATATGCTTTTTATCATTTGGCAAACGCCTATCTGCAGCAGGGCAAAAAACAATTCGCCAAAAGCGCCTACAAGCGGGCATATACGTTGGGTTTTGACCCGAAAATAACGGAAAATTCCCTTTTCAATCACGCCCAATTGGCTTTTGAGCTTTCTTCCGACCCTTACAGTGAGGCTATCAAGGCTTTGCAAGCCTATCTGAAAAAATATCCCAATAGTGAAAAGCACGATGAAGCCTACCGTTTTCTCTATAAGATCGCTCTCTCGACCAAAAATTATGAATATGCCCTCGAGGCTCTCGAAAATATAAAAACGAAAAATGATGCGGTACTGAAACAATATCAGAAAGTATTGTATTACAGAGCATTGGGGCTTGTAGAAGCCCGAAAACCCGAAGCTGCCAAGGAATTTCTCACGAAAGCTATCGCCGATCATCATGCTCCGGAAATTACGGCACTTGCCAATTTCTGGTTGGGGGAATTATTCTTTCAGGAAGGAAACTATTGGGCAGCGAAAAAGTATTACGAAAAATTTCTTTCCTATCCCCAAGCCCGCCATACGGAATATTATGACAAAGCCTATTACGGCCTGGGGTATGTGCATTTCCAACGGAAAAAATATTGGAAAGCTTTGGACAATTTCAAAAAATATGTCGCAATAAGCAATGAAAAGAACGGCAATACTGTTTCGGATGCACTCTTGCGAATGGCGGATTCCTATTTTATGCTTCGCCGCTATCAAGATGCGCTCAAATATTACAAAAGTGCTATGGATAACGGCACGGTTGATAAAGATTATGCGACTTACCAGACGGCAATGATATACGGTGCAATGCAAAATCAGCCGGACAAAATCAAAACGTTGCAAGGCTTGATAAAACGCTTTAAACGTTCTATCTACGTCCCCAAAGCCTATTACGAACTTGGGAATACCTATCTCGCTGCTGCGAATTATGACAAAGCACTGAAAAATTATAAGCACATTGTCAAAGAATTTCCCAATAACACCTTGACCGTCAAAGCACGTCTCAAAATCGGGCTCATCTATACCAATACCGGACAAGAGGAGTTAGCTTTAAAGACTTTCAAAGGAGTGGTCGCCGACTACGCCGGAAGTCCTACTTCCAAGGAAGCTTTGGTAAGTATTGAAAATATCTATACGGATATGAATAAGGTGGATGACTTCTTCAAATACGTCAAGACCCTTTCTTTCGCCAATGTCTCGCAATCCAAACAAGACTCCTTGACTTATACTGCCGCTGAGAACACTTATTTCAACGGAAATTGTGAAGAAGCGATACGGTCTTTTGACAACTATATCAAGAAGTTTCCCGAAGGGCAAAATATTATTAAGGCGTCATATTACAAAGCGGACTGCCATATCAAAATGGGACAGGAAGATGAAGCGCTTACCGACCTGCTGCGGGTTATTGCTCATCCGAAAAGTTCCGAGACGGAAAAGGCTTTGCTTAAAGCTGCCCGCATCTATATGAATAAGGAGAAGTACCAAGAAGCCAAAGATTTATATACTCAATTGGCTGCTATGGCAGAAAGTAAGGACCACCAATTGACGGCGCTATACGGGAAATTGGAGTGCGAGTATCTGTTGAAGGAATACAATGACTTGATAGATACTTTTGACAAATTGATCAAAATGGACAAACTCGAAGACAAAGAAAAAGTGCAAGCCTATCTGATGAAAGCCAAAGCCGAGCTGAATCTGGACGTGAAAGATTTGGCATACCGCGACTTTGAACAGGTGATACAGTTGTCCGACAGGGAAGAGGCTGCCGAAGCACAATTTAATTTGGCACAATTGAAGTTTTTGAGCAATGATTTGGACACTGCCCAAAAATTTGTTTTTGAGTTGATTAACAAGTATTCCGCCTATGATTACTGGGTTGCCAAATCGTTTATTCTGTTGGCGGACATTTATGCTCAAAAAGGCAATCGCTATCAAGCGGAGCAAACCTTGGAGAGTATCATCGAGAATTATGAGGGGGATGATGGCTTGAAGGAAACGGCAGTGGAGAAATTGAACGCCCTCAAAGGAAAGGATGCGGGTGAAAAGGTCAAAGTGGATGAAGATGAGGGCGGCGAAGAAATCAATCCGGAGGAAGAGTTTTAAGCTTTGTGTGAATTTTGCAAAAAAAAGTATTGGATATGTTAATGATAAAAAGTAAAAATATGAGATTTATCCCTCGAATATTGCTGGTTACGCTGTTTTTGTGTACCTACACCCTGCGTGCACAGGTGGAAAAAGAATTGGAAGGAGAAGAAATAACGGTCGAGGCAAGTTTTAAGCCTTCTATCGCCAAAGCGGATAAAATCAAGGTGAAACCGGATTTTCCGAAGGAAGAAATGAAGAAACCGGATTTTACCTATGCATTGGAAACGGTAAGGCTGAATAGCGAAGTGCTTTTGAAACCCATTAGTCCCGCCCGCATCCGTAAAGAAAGCAAGCACAAAGATTTGTATGGCAACTACCTCAAAGCGGGAATGGGTACTTACTTAACTCCTTTGGTCGAATTCAGTGCTGCTACCAAACAGTCGAGTCAATGGGCTGCCGGCGTTTTTCTGCGGCACGAATCTTCGTGGGGAAAGTTTGAAAACAGCGGCTTCCCGGGGTACAACAACAATCTCGCAAAGGTCTATATCAAACGCTTTTTTGACCGCAATGCTCTCGAATTGAAACCTTATTATGAACGCTATGATTATCACCAGTATGGTATTTGGAGTTCCGATACTAGCATTTCAGCCGATTTTACGCCCGCCAATACACTTTCGTTTCTGGGAGCGGATTTACGCTTCTACTCCCATATCAAAGATGACGATATGTTGTACAAAGATATCCGTCTGCACTATGACCATTTATCGGTAAACTCCACCCTGGGCTCTTTCCTCACCGGGGAACACGCTATCGGTTTGGATGCCCGTCTCTACAAAAATGTGGAATGGTTGGGCAATACGGATAAGCAACGTATCGGGGGACGTTTGGCTACGGACTTTGCAGCACGGGATACGGCTTTTTATGGCGTAGTGAAATTGCAGCCCCGCTACCATATCGGGATGGGAATCTACTCTATCAAGGCAGGGCTGAATGCCGAAATTAGTATGCGCGGCTACACGGAAATAGATTTTTTCCCGTTTTTGCAAATGGACATCAATGTCGTACCGGAATACTTGAAAATATATCTCCATTTTGACGGAGGCGTCAGCCCCAATACCTATCATAGTATTTTGGGCGAAAATCCTTTCGTAATGGGATATCTTCCTTACGGAGTTACCAAGCAGCGTTTTGTCAAAGAAGCGGGATTTAAAGGGAGTATTGCGAAATCATTGGACTTTGATTTAAGCTTTATGAATACCAATGTGGAGGATATGTTGTTTTTCTCCCCTGTTGCGATGAGCGATAAGGAAGGTAATATCCTGCCCGAAGTAAATTATATTCCGGTCTATGATACGGTGAATTATTCGCGAGTTGCGCTTGATATGACCTATCACCTGAAAAGCGATTTGGAAGCCGTATTTCATTTTCAATATGATAATTACGGACTTTCGCAATTGGATATTCCCGTTATGAAGCCGGATTTCACTTCTTCTCTCTTGCTGTCTTACCGGCTCAACGAACAGATCGGTTTGCATTCCGCTGTATCGTATGAAGGCAAACGGAAATATTATGATAATATCCGTCCCTTGTCTATGCCGCCTTATCCTGTAGCAGAACTCGCTCCTGCGATTGATATTAGCCTGGGAGGAGACTATAATATCAATACCCGTCTGTCGGCTTTTCTGGACCTGAACAATATCCTGAACCGCCGCAACTATTTCTACGCCTACTATCCCACCAAGCGTTTCAATGTGATGGCGGGCGTGAAATTCCGTTTTTAGTTTATGTTTCACCGGCGGGAATGGCTTACGTTGCGGAGTTATCAGCCACGTAAGTGTATTGCAACAGGCTTGACCGCGCTGCATTCCGGATGTATTCAATACACCGTATTTGGAGAAGTCAACTTCTTGGTTTTGAGTATTTAGCATGCCCTGCCTTTGCATACGGCAGACGGGCTTGTTCTTGAACACATTATTCCGGACTCTTGACTTTATGGACAAACAATACGGAAACAACAAAGTAGCAGGACTTCCCAATCTCCTATAGACGGGAATCTCTTATACCTCTATTATTTTCATTTCCTCCCCCAAAAAAAACAAGTATTTGGGATTTAAAAATATTATGTATGTCTGCCGATATTTTTTATTTCGGATACTGATATTTTAATTAGCTTTGCAAGAAAAAAGGAAAATGAGTGAAAAGATTGCAACTGATTTAAAATATATACCGATAGCAGTAAAATTTAATGAACCTGTTCCGCCCGATCATCCTTATTACACAGATTTATCCGGTTTAAGAGGAACTTTTAAACGGAATATGTTATTCAGAGAATTGAATATGGATATATCCGAGGATAAATTCAATGCAGAATTATTTTCAGGCTTAAAATCTTTTGTGTTTTTGGCCGGTATGCCCGGTTCGGGAAAAACAACAGAATTGTTGAGCTACAGAAAAATATTAAATGAACCTGATGCTTTTTTCGTAATATGGTGCAGCATTGATGAAGAGTTAGACATAAATGATATGGAATATATGGACATTGTTATATTCCAACTTGAAAAATTAGTCGAAAGAGTAAAACAGGAAAACATTCGAATAAAAGAGAATGTTATAAATTCGATGAATGAGTGGTTTGGTAAACGTATAAAAGAAATTAATAAAAAAATATCTGCCGAAGGTGGTTTTGAAACTG
>WFZU01000217.1 GCA_015489405.1 Bacteroidales bacterium | reverse complement strand
CATCTTTTTTTATCAAGCCGTTCGTGTGGAGAAGTTTTATGCTTTCTCTGTCTATTTTGAATGGGATATCGTCTTCCGTAAACAGCAAACGTTCAACAAATTGGCGTTCTTTCTTTGCTTGGTTAAGGATATTCGCAAAATTCTTGTCTATTGCCTCGGTCAGATACCAATCCTCCACTTTTTCCGCAGGGCTAAAAATATTTCGTTCTTACGGAGCTGTGTTCTTTCATCAAACCATTACCCCATTGTATCTCCGTATATTTGTGCCATTGATTAATCATGCGGTGGAAACATTTTTGAACATTTTTATTATCAGAATTGTTTGGGATATAAAAATGTTTGCGATGAAATTTGACCATCAGGAAATAAAAAAAAGACTCAACCAGAAGCGTTTGAAAGCTACGCCTCAGCGCTTGGCAGTTCTACAGGCTTTGAATGAGCTTAGAGATCATCCCGATACCGAGGAAATCATTGATTACGTCGTCAAACATCATCCTACCATTTCTCAAGCAACGATATACCGCACCTTGGAAACTTTGGCAGACAAGCATATCATCAACCGGATTAAGACCGGTAGCGGAAGGATGCGTTTCGATGCCAATACCGAACCTCATTTTCATTTGCACGATCTTTCCGGGGAATGTATCAGAGACTATGAGGACACGGATTTGCAAGAATACCTCCGCCGCTATTTTGAGAAAAAAGAAATCCCGCATTTTCATTTGAGCGAAATAAAAGTGCAACTCATCGGGCAGATTCAGGATTAGTGCGGGGATTTTTGTGCCTGATTTTTATTTTGAGATAGGCAAATAATACTGTCATCAAAGGGCTGATAATGTTGAAGATAGCATAGGGGAGATAGTCTATCGTAGCGACCCCCAAGACTTTTGCTTGCGTAGCTCCACCGGTATTCCACGGAACCAATACCGAGGTTACCGTGCCGGCATCTTCCAAGGTACGACTCAACACTTCCGGTTTTAGTCCCTGTTTATCGTAGGCATCGTGAAACATCTCTCCGGGAACGACTATCGAAATATACTGATCCGAAGCCGTAATATTGAAGAATATACTGGATGCTGCCGTGGAAGTGATCAGAGACGCATCCGATTTTGCCAAGCGGATAATCGCTTGGGTAATGCGTTTGAGCATGCCTGTCCCCTGCATAACACCTCCGAAAATCATTGCCGAGAGGATTAGCCAAATCGTGTTTAACATCCCTGCCATTCCTCCGGAGGAGAACAAACGGTTGATAGCCTCATTATCCGTATGAATAGAGGTCGCCCCGTAGATGGATTTCATCACGGCAATGTAGGAAGCACGCAGATACGAGCCGCTGCCGCCCGCCAAGTCCGTAATGATATGCGCTTGGAAAATAACGGCAAATATGCCTCCCAGCAAAACCCCGCTGGCAATGGCAGGAATGGGGGGCATCTTGTTGATTATCAATAAAATCAATACGACAGGAACCACAAAAAGCCAAGGCGTAACGGTAAAACTTCCGGCGATGGCAGCTTGCACCCGGGAGATGTCTTGTATTTGTTCGGAAAATTCATAATTGAAGCCGGTAATCAAAAATATAATCAGCGTAATCAGAATGGAGGGGATGGTAGTGTACATCATATACCGGATATGCGTAAAAATATCCGTGCCTGCCATTGCCGGGGCTAAATTCGTTGTATCGGAAAGAGGAGACATTTTGTCCCCGAAGTAGGCACCTGAAATTATGGCTCCTGCTATGATCGCTTTATCGATTCCCATGGCATCCCCGATGCCCAAAAGAGCTACACCGATAGTCGCTATCGTGGACCATGAACTGCCGGTAGCAAGGGAAACGAGCATGCTGATAAAAACGGCGGCAAACAAAAATATTTTGGGGTGCAGGACTTCCAAGCCGTAGTAAATCAGTGCCGGTATCACCCCGCTTATCAACCAAGTGCCGGAAAGGGCACCGATCAGCAGAAGGATAATGATAGCCGGCATAGCCGAGTCGATGGTCTTCAATAATTTCCGGCGAATATCTTCCCATGTGAATCCTAAACGGACACCGATACCTGCCGCCAGGGCAGCAGCCGTCATCAGGGCAATCTGATTGGAGCCCGCCAGGGTATCATCAAACAGATTGACATTCATTGTCAAGAGAATGATAAGAAATATTATCGGCGTCAAAGCTTCCCACAGGGAAGGCGCTCTACCTTTGTCCATACCAAGTCAAATAT
>WFZU01000216.1 GCA_015489405.1 Bacteroidales bacterium | reverse complement strand
GTAAAATACATAACTTGCAACAACTATCAGAAAGTTTTGAAGTTTTAAATTTTTATTAGCAACAAACCAATAAAGTAAAAATACTATCGGTAAAAATATTGCAAAATCTATTGAGTTAAAAAGCATTTATTCCTATTCCTTTTAATGTTCGTAATTTCGTTTCTTTGTATGACGCACAACTATATTATACCCCGACAAAACCCTATAATTTGTCGGGATTTTTATCTATATGAAACCTTGAATCCTCCATGGGGGATATGATATTACGTTTTAAAGTATTACTTACGTGGGTGTATATCATAGCTGTTTGGATATTTTTGCATCAAAAAAAATCATTTAAAATTCAAGGAGTTGACTTATGGTCAAACCCTAATTGGGAACGCTGCCTGTAACTCCGGTATTATGCAGCCAAACATCATTTTTATCTTTATTGTTGGATTGCCCGTCATAATTAAGGTCGCTGGGGAGATATCCTGCCGTTCCGCTTTCTGAGTTCCAGTTGTCTGTCAGGTCATTAATGTCAATAGTCCCATCGCCATTAGTATCCCCGCCCAAGAGTCCGTAGCTTCCGTCACCGAGGTCGGCTTGGGTGTTTTCGTAGGCTTTGCCGGCAGCCGTCGTAAAATCATAAGCATAGATTCCATTGAATTGTGGAACTGCAGCAGCACTTATTACATCAAGGTGATTTCTTGTATGCACTACCGGAAACAATCCATGCTCAAGGAAACGTTGTGTTTGCATCGGACTGCTGCCATCCAAATCCACAATGGAGCCGTCTTTTAATAGAAAACCGGCTTGGTAATTAACAATAGTCGCGGAAGAAGCACTCGCTGCGTCTGTAGCATCTCTGAAATCAACCAATACCCAGTCCACTACATCCGCATTTGGGATATTGCTCACGCTCTCCGTGCCGGAATAATTCCAGGGAGAACCGCTAAACGGCTGGTTGATAGGCAGTATGCCATTAATTGTGGTGGTCATTTCCCCGGAGGAAGCATCATAAGCGCCTTCCAGATTAGCTTTGAGGGTTACGCTAGTGGTAGGGAAAAACCAGATACGGAAACGTTCCGCATAGCGGGTGGAATGAATAAAACTGTAAGGCGAGCCGTTCAACAAATCAATCCATACGTTTTCTTGGGTATCTTCCATCCAGATTTGGTTTCCCGCAGGGAAAGAATGTTCTGTCGCTTCGATCGTATAAACTTCCGTCGCTTCAGTTACCGTATCTACCCGGATTTTCAACTGCACCATTTTATTGACGTAGATATGAGGCATCACATTGACTGCCATATTAATGGCTTGGTTGATACAGGTGTCCCAAATATAATTGTACAATTGGGGAGCTACCATAAGCCCCATAAGTTTGTACGCATCGTAATTGGAATCAAAACATTCGGTCGAGGCACCCATAAAGAGGATAATCGTCTCGTCGGAATATCCGTTTCCGGTAATTTTCAATCGCAGCAGACTGTCCTGCGTTTTGCCGTTTTTCATTTCGTCCAAGATGCCTTGAGCCGAAAGAGAGAGGAGGGCGGTGAAAAAAATCGTGAAAAGAAAGAATAATTTTTTCATAATATGTCATTTAGAATTTACCAAAGGGCAAAAGTAATAAAAAATTTCCAAATATATTGTTTCTTTCTTCATTTTTTTATTCCGTATCTTTGCCGCATATTTTGTGAGTCTTGGAAAAAAAATCGTTTTTCATTCAAAGAATACTTGCTTCATTTCCTTACCCTCCGACTTCCGGTCAAGGGGAATTGGTTGAGAAGTTAAGCGACTATATTTTCGCTTCCCGGCGGGATGGGCTTTTCATCATGAAGGGGTTTGCAGGTACGGGAAAGACGACCGTTGTGAGTGCTTTTGTCAAGGCATTGGCAGAGGAGAGGCGGGAGACGGTTTTGTTAGCGCCCACCGGCAGGGCGGCAAAAGTCCTGGCATCTTATGCCCGCAAGCGGGCATTTACGATCCATAAATACATTTATTTCATGGGACGAAAAGGCGACGGCTCTATCAAAATGTCGATAGCTCCCAACCGTCATCGCGGGGCTGTTTTTTTCGTTGATGAGGCATCTATGATTCCGGGTATGGACCGCGACGGAAGAGGCTTCAGCGTCTCGGGAAGTTTGTTGCAGGACCTTATTCAATATGTGGACGGAGGCATGGATTGCAAGCTCGTTTTTATCGGCGATGAGGCTCAACTGCCACCTGTGGGTACTACGCTCAGCCCTGCTTTGGATATTGCATTTATGAAAAAGAATTTCTTTTTTGAAATTTATCACTACACCTTGAAAGAAGTAGTCCGCCAAGCCGGCCAATCAGGCATTTTAAGCAATGCCAATGCAATCCGTAAAAGGATAACGAATCCGGATTTTGAAAAAATTTTCAACACCGCACATTTTCAAGATATTTCCCGGATTACCGGAAATGAATTGGAAGACCGCTTGCAGCAATCCTATGATAGTGTCGGAATGGAGGAAACGGTTATTATTACCCGTTCCAACAAAAGAGCTTATCAATTTAACCGGGAAGTAAGGCAAAGAATCCTGTATAAGGAGAACGAATTGTCTGCGGGGGATCTGTTGATGGTAGTTAAAAACAATTATTTTTGGTTGGAGGATAATAGCAATGGCTTTATTGCGAACGGCGATATTGTGGAAGTGCTCGCTATCGGAAAAAAAGAGGAAATGTATGGGTTTCATTTTGCCGATGTCAGCTTGCGCTTGGTCGATGTTGCCGAGGAAACTGTTTTGGATGTGAAAATATTATTGGATACATTGAGCTCCCCGGCAGCTTCTCTGACGAGCGATGATAACCGGAGATTGTACGAAGAGGTGATGCTGGATTATCAGGATATCCCGAACAAAAGAAGCCGTTTTCAGGAACTGAAAAAGAACCCTTATTTTAATGCTTTGCAAGTGAAATATGCCTATGCGCTGACCTGTCATAAAACACAAGGCGGACAATGGAAACACGTATATGTTGATCAGGGATTCCTTTTCGATGATATGCTGAATAGTGAATATCTTCGTTGGCTTTATACTGCTTTTACGCGTGCCCGCCGGCATTTGTTTTTGATTAATTTCAATGATCGCTTTTTTTTATAGAGCTTGTCTATAATGTCCGGTTTCTGTGTTACGATCGTTCTGAAACCCATCTTTTCGGCAAGCTCAATGTAACACATTGACAAAAGTCAACTTTTTGGTTTTGAGTATTTCGCAAGCCTTGTTAATGAGTATTTTAGCTCAGACTCTTGACTTTATGGATGAACACGGCAGACTGTCTTTAAAAAACGATGGATATTGTCGTTTTATGTCCGGGAAAATGATTATTTTGTGTTTAGTCAAATTCTTTCTATGAGTTCAATTCTTTGATGATTTCATCGACATCTTCCTCTACCGAAGAGAGTTTTTGTTGACAAATTTGCAATAATTGATGGGCTCGCTTGATTTTTTCCGATAACTCATCCACGTTTACCGAAGTATTTTCCAGTTGTTTTACGATGTCTTGCAGTTCGTTGTATGCCTCGACATAGGTTATTTCTTCAGCCATATTGTACAATTTTCCGGCAAAGATATAAAGAATAGGAATATCCCTGAGTTTTTTCCTGCGTTTTTCCGGATTCTTCC
>WFZU01000215.1 GCA_015489405.1 Bacteroidales bacterium | reverse complement strand
TTTTTACCGGCTGCAAAGGTATAGAAAAAAACATCACGGGATAAAACCTCTTATATTTTGTACCATGGGATGGTTGACGTAATGGAGATAAAAAAAAGAAGCGGAGAGAGGGGGATTCGAACCCCCGGTGGGTAAGCCCACAACGGTTTTCGAGACCGCCACATTCGACCGCTCTGCCATCTCTCCGGCGGCGCAAAAGTAAGAAATTTTTGAAAGGACAAAATTTTTTTCCGAAAAATTGAAAAAAATTGAGGTCTCCGGGGGAAGGTATTGGAACGCAAAGTTTTATATCCTGCATAGCAAAGCGAATTGACCGTTCAATGCCATAAAAGCAGAGCAAAGAAGGCGGGAACAAACCGAAAAACGATATACGGACATTGATTTGCGATAGCAAAAAAGCCCATAACATCCGGATTATACGATGCCTTGCTTCTTGGCTTCTTCGGATACGCCACGCAGTTGCACGGCTTTTCTTTTTTTGGAAAAACGAATATTCAGTATTTCGACCATGAGTGAGAAAGCAATGGAAAAATACAGATAGCCCTTCGGAATGGATTCCACTTCTGTGGAAAAAACCGTTAAATGCGCATCGTGGGCTCCTTCCAGGATGAGCATAAACCCGATAAGGAGCAAGAAAGACAAACCCAACATCTGCAAAGAGGGGTGCTCATTGATGTATTTGCCGATTTTGTGGGTGAAAAGCATCATTATGACGATAGATAGAACCACAGCAATCATCATTAACAATAGTGCCCCCTGTTGTCCGATAGTCATACCGACAGCGGTCAAGATAGAGTCCATCGAAAAGACAACATTAATCAATGCTATCTGAACGATAGCAGCGGAAAAATTCCGCTTGTGTCCTTTCGCAGAAATATGTGCTTCTTCGCCTTCCAATTTTCCGTGAATTTCCATAACACTCTTGTAGAGCAGAAAAAGTCCTCCGGCAAGCAACAACAGACTCTGTCCGGAGACTGCCGCATTGATGCCATGAAAACGGATATAAAACCAGGGTTGCCGGATCGCCATCAAATACGATATTCCCAAAAGCAGAAGCAGCCGCAGCAACATCGCCAATAACAGCCCCGTAGCAGTCGCCTTGCGCCGGTCTTTTTCCGGCAGTTTCGCCGCTGAAATGCTGATAAAGATAATATTATCAACCCCCAGGACTATTTCTAAAAAAATCAGGGTCAGTATGCTGATCCAAATTTCCGTATTCAAAAAATCAGGCATTTCCATACATCATCGTTTTTTTCACCGGAAGCGGCGAATTAATATTGAATTTCAAATTGTTTCTCTATTCATCATCGAACGTATAGTCCTCGGCGTTCGATAAGGTATTTTACTTCCGGTTCTTTCCCGCGGAAACGCCGGTATAAGACGGCAGGATCTTCCGAACCTCCTTTTTCGAGAATATTTTGGCGGAAAGCAGTTGCCACTTCCGGGTCAAATATTCCTTTTTCTTTGAAATATGCAAAAGCATCCGCATCCAGGACTTCCGCCCACAAGTAACTGTAATATCCGGCAGAATAATCTCCGCTAAAGATATGATTGAAATAGGTCGAACGGTAACGCACAATGATTTCCGGGATTAAGCCGATCTTATCCATAGATTTCTTTTCAAAAGCGTTGACATCATAGGCTTGCACCTTGTCTTGCGTATGCCAATCCATATCGAGATAGGCAGCCGCCATAAATTCTACCGTTGCAAATCCTTGATTGAAATGACGGGTGCTTAATATTTTATCAATCAATGCATCCGGGATTGGCTCGCCGGTTTGGTAATGCAAGGCATAATGTTTTAAGACTTCTTTTTCACTTGCCCAATTTTCCATCACTTGCGAAGGCAACTCCACGAAATCGCGGTAAACGGAAGTTCCTGAGAGCGTATTGTAAGTACATTGCGATAACATCCCGTGAAGGGAATGTCCAAACTCGTGAAAGATCGTTTCCACTTCTTCCATGCTCAACAAGGCTGGCGTGTTCTGTGTAGGTTTCGTAAAATTCGTAACCAACGAGACAACCGGAATAATACGCTTGCCGTCCACGATTTTTTCTTTCCGGAAAGAAGTCATCCAAGCGCCGCCCCTTTTGCTGGCTCTCGGGAAGAAATCCATATAGAGGATTGCCAGGAGTTGTCCGTCCTGATCTTTTACTTCGTACGTTTTCACATCCGGATGATAAAGCGGGAGATTATGAACCTCTTGGAAATTCAAACCGTACAAACGGTGAGCGACATAAAAAATCCCTTTGTGGATAACATTATCCAGTTTGAAATAAGGACGCAATTGTTCTTCGTCCAGGTCATATTCCTTGCTCCGGAGTTTTTCGGCATAATACCACCAATCCCAAGGCATCAACTTCGCCTCCGGCAAATCTTGTTGAAGCAGTTTCTGCAATTTTGCGCGTTCTCTTTTCGCTGCCGGAAGAGCGGCTGCCCACACTTTATCCATCAGCGTATAAACGTGTTTTGCATCTTTTGCCATATTGTTGGAAAGACGGTAAGCAGCCCACGTATCGAAACCTAAGAGTTGAGCTTTCTGAAAACGCAGATTGACAATTTTATTCACATTCTCCTTGTTATCCAAACTGTCGTTATGATCAGCCTTGGTCGTATATGCCAGCAACATTTTTTTGCGCAGTTCCCTCTTCGAGGAAAATTGCAAGAAAGGTATCAGGCTCGGTTTGGAAATGCCGAATAGCCATTGTCCTTGATAGCCTTTTTCGTTTGCCGCTTCGGCAGCGGCATCCACCACACTTTGCGGCAGTCCGACCAAATCTTTTTTATCCTTGATCAACAGTTCAAATTGATTGGTCTCCGCCAACACATTTTTCCCGAAACGAAGACTGAGGCTTGCCAGTTGTTCATTGATAGCACGCAGCCTTTCCTGCTTTTTTCCTTTAAGATTAACCCCGTTGCGGATATAGGATTCGTATTCTTTGCGAAGCAAGGTTTGTTGTTCGGTATTCAAGTGGAGTTTTTCCCGTTGTTCGTAAACGGTTTTTATCCGTTGAAAGAGTTTTTGATTGAAGGTGATATTATCTTCGTGGCGGGTAATTTCCGGGCTGATCTCTTCCGCCAGTGCTTGCATTTCGTCATTTCCGTCGGCTTCCAATAAATTGAAAAAGATATTGGATATCCGGTCCAATAAGACTCCACTCCGGTCTAATGCCTCTATTGTATTTTCAAAGTCCGGTGCTTCCGGATTGTTTACGATAGCCTCAATTTCTTTGTTGTGTTCTTCCATCGCTTTTTGGAGGGCAGGCTTGTAATCTTCCATTTTGATTTTATCAAAAGGCGGTACGCCATAGGGAGTATTCCACTCCGTCAGCAATGGATTTTGTCTTGTATTATCCATATTTTTTGTTTTTGATGATTCGCCACAAGCACTCAATACGATGCCCAATAGCAAAAAATAAAAGAATTGTTTTCTCATGATAAACGCTATTTTACAATCATAATTTCGGTTCTCCGGTTTTGCCGGCGTCCTTCTTCCGTATCATTGGAAGCGACCGGATGCGAAAGTCCATAGCCTTTATACGAAAGTTGGGAGGCATCGATACCGTGTTGAAGCAGATATTGATAGACTGCTTGTGCCCTTTTTTCGGAAAGACGTATATTGTATTCCGGCGAGCCGGTATTATCGGTATATCCGCCTATCTGGATATGAATTCCGGGATTTTGTTGCAAGAGATATACCAACTTATCCAATTCGATACGTGAAGTTTCTTTTAAGGTAGATTTGTCCGTGTCAAAGAAAATATTTTTCAGCACCACTTTTTCTCCGATTTTGAGCGGAGTCATCGGAATATCGCGTCGAAGGGGGCGCTCTCCCACCCCTTCCGCATTGGTCTTAAAGTGGTCTGAATAAAACAGATAGCCTTTTGCCCAAACGTGGAGGATATAATCGTGATTGAGCAATACATTGGTCAGAAAAGTACCGGTTTGGGGGTCGGTAAAAGAAGCCGCAATTGTCTTTCCGCTATGTTTGTCAATGAGTTCAATCCGGGCTGATAGAGGCTGTTTTGTATTTTTGTCATAAACCCAACCTTTCAGGTAATTTACTCTCTCCGGACGGAGTTTGTCCGGGAGCTTAAATTGATAGATGTCTAATCCTCCCATTCCCTCTTTCCGGTCGGAAGCAAAATACGCAAATCTTCCGCGGGGACCGATCAAAATACTGTTTTCATCATTGTGCGTATTGATAGGATAGCCGAGATTAACCGGAGGTTGCCAATTGCCGAGACTATCCCGGCGGCTCATAAAGAGGTCCATTCCGCCCATTCCGGGCCAGCCGTCGGAGGCGAAATACAAGGTTTGATTGTCAGGATGAATAAAAACCGAACTTTCTCTACCTGAGGTATTTATATTTTCGTCTAATGCTTGCGGTTCGGACCATTGTCCGTCTTCTTGGCGGTGGGAAACAAAAATATCATAGCCCCCGTTTCGATTGCTGACGAAATAGAGCGATTTCCCGTCGGAAGAAAAAGAAGGTTGCGACTCCCAGGCTTTGGAGTTTACGGGGGCTCCGAGATTTACCGGCATTCCCCACTCCTTGCCGTTTTTGACACTCACAAAAATATCGCAACGTCCCATTCCTTTCCGGTTTTCTCCATAGCCCCGCGGGGTCTCGCAAGCCGTAAAAAAGAGCAAGTGTCCATCCTGCGACAAAGCGGGAGCCCCCTCATTGAAAGTGGTGTTGATAGGAGCCCCGATATTCCGGGACATCGACCAAGTGGAATCCTGCCTGTAAGATACAAAAAAATCTTCCTGTTTTCCTTTGAAAGCCATCCTGTCCGGGATAGTACGGGTAAAAAGAAAGACGGAATCATCTTCGGTGATCGTAGGGAAATATTCATCATATACGCTATTGATATTGGGACCCATATTGACCGGAACAAAATTTACGGGATGAGCCAGTGCCTGAATAGCAAATTCACAATCGGCTATTTTCTTTATGGCATCTTGTTGGTTTTTGAGACGTTTCCCCTTGGTCTTCAAGTAGATGTTAAAATATTTCAGGGCTTTCCGGTACTTCGCCATGGAGAAAGCCAGATTGCCGGCATAGTAATAGTTGAAAGGATAAAAGGAGGAATCAATCGCCATCATTTTTTCATAGTGAAATAATGCCAAGGTGTCTCTGTGCGTATTCTCATACACTTCACCTATCAGTAGATGAGCTTCCAGAAAATTGCTGTCAAGCGAAAGAGCTTCCTGCAAACTTTTCAGAGCACCGTCCGTATCTCTTTTTTGCAAATAATATTCGGCTTTTTGATAATATTTTTTAGCCTTTCTGTTGGTGGTAGAAAGTTTGACAAGCCCCTGAGAAAACAAAGCTGCTCCTGTCAACAAGAGGTATAAAATCAAAAAGTTTTTTTTCATATTACATTTGCAAAGCTGAAATTGAATGTTTCAAAAATCTTTTTTCCCGCAGGGCGGAATAAAGTATTTTCCCAAAAACGATAAAAACAAAAAGTGCATCCACAAGCCTGAATGCCCGGGTGGACGCACTTATTCACTTAATTTGAATAGATAATTGACATTTGTTACTTGTATTCTCAACTTGCACTATAATTTTATGATCCCCTCAATTTTTCAAATTATTTCTGTTATTTTTTCATACAAATCTACAAAATGATTTTGTCGTAATCTGAATTTTGTTCCGTGATTGTGTCCAGT
>WFZU01000214.1 GCA_015489405.1 Bacteroidales bacterium | reverse complement strand
GTAGTATATGCTGAACCGGATAGTGTGAAAATTATATGGTTATAAAAATTTAATAAAGTGCCGGTATGGAAATATTCTATTAGAGACGGCAACAGAAAAATTTAAGAATAATAATTATTTACTAAAATATTAAAGTATGAAAAAGTTAGCGTTTTTATTTATTTTTATGGGAATCTTGTGGGGACAATATTCTCAAGCGCAAGTTTGTATAAGTGGAACCTGCGATAATCCCGACGCATCGGCTATGTTGGATGTCAAATCTTCTTCTTTGGGGCTTCTTCCTCCAAGGGTAGCGGATACCAACGCTATAAGTTCGCCGGCGGAAGCTTTGCAGATTTATGATTTATCTTCTCATTGTATGCGTTATTACAATGGCAGTAAATGGTCTGATTGTATGGATGATTGTAGTGGTTCTTCCGGCGGTGGTAGTAATCCGCCTGCTAATAGCAGCGACTTGGATGGCGACGGCGTGCCGAATGAAATTGATTTGGATGATGACAATGATGGTATTCCGGATAAAGATGAGGCTACTTGTGTTGCTTCCGGTACCCGCTTTTCAAAATATGAAGGCTTGGCAAACAATACGCCTTTGGACGGTACGACTGCTCCTACCAATATCACCGGTGTGGACATATATCATCACGCTTCCCACCCGGATGTGTCCAATGTTGTTTTTAAGACACAATCCTGGAAAGCTTATATGCAAAATTATTATGGTACCGCACATCAAGATGTTGTGAATTACTATTCGTATGTGTTTAATCAATCTTCGGATCATGTTAAACTCTACCTTGATGATTTGGATGTCAAGGGAAGTTCATATCATGAGTATTATATTGTCCTTGGTTATGGCGATGGGTCACAGGTTACCAAAACGGTAGAATTGGCACCTCATACGCAAATAAATGCCGATGGTGGTTATGAGGCACTTGACGGTACTAACCGGGGACCGGTCAAGGTAACTTTCAATTCACCGATTGACAGTATCGTTATAGAGCAATATTGTGACTGGAAAGCAGGTATTTATGTTTGGTTCCCTGAAGGATGTGCCACATCAGATACCGATAATGACGGGGTCGTGGATGCAGAAGATTTGGATTCGGACAATGATGGTATTTATGATATTGACGAAGCCGGAAACGGTGCTAATGATACTGACAATGACGGAAGAACGGATTTGGCTGTAGGAAACAATGGCCTGGATAATAGCTTGGAGGACAAAGATACACAGGCTGCCAGTATCAACTATACTATTCTGGATTCCGATAGTGACGGTTCGCCCAATCAGCAAGAAACGGATGCAGATAATGACGGTTGTACCGATGCTAATGAGGCGTATGCTTCCGGAACGGCTGATGGAGGCGACGGTGGTCAATATGGTCCCGATCCGGCAACCGTGGACGCCAACGGGGTAGTAACTTCTGCTGCATACGACTATACCGATGCTAATTTGGCGAATACCAGAGATGCTTCAGTGCATCCCGCTTGCCCTACACCTCAATAGCAGGTGTTAGAGGCGGGATTTTCCCGCTTCTGATGGCATAGCGATTGGGTTAGCATTGCGAAATGCAGTGTATTATCCGCAGTCGTTTAGCATCAGTCAAAAAAATGCTGGGAAGTATGGACGTGTTAGTCCGTACTTCTCAGCCTTTTTTTTATATGAAGAAGCGCCAAGCGCAAAAATAATGCTCCGGATGTTTGTCGGGAGGACAAGAGATGACCTCTGTTTTGATGCGGGAGTCTATGGCTTGTGCGAAAGTGGTATATTCTACCATTCCGCCTGATTTGCAAGGGTAGTCGGGAAGCCCTTTGCGTTGGCGTGCCATTTGCACGCGGCATTCATTCATGTAAAAGATAAGACTTCCGTCGGCGCTTATTTCAAAGGATTGTTTATTGACATCCGCATAGATACGATGTTCGAGGGCTTTCCGGAGACCTTCGATGCCGGGATGTTCGCCGAGATGAAGGAGTTTTTTGATACGGTGCGCTTCAAAAGGGGAGAATTGTGCCCAACAGGAGTCGTTGCAACGTTTGGCATCATTCATTCCATACTTAAATTCGACCGCTTGAAACCACACGCCGTCATTGGCTAACCAATTTACCGCCATTGCTTTTTGCAGGGCTTCCAATTTTTCCGGGGGGAGATCCAGCAATGTTTCCGGATATCCGTCTTCCAACTCAAAATCGAGTGTTTTGGCAAGCCGTTTCATCACTATTGGTTTGTACCTGTCCCACACTTCATCCATTACTTCCAGCGCTTTCTCTCTTCCTATTTGATGTTTCACTTCTTCATACCAAAAAGCATAATGCATCATCGTGCGATGAAAAGTTTCCAGCAGCGTGTCAATTTTTTGCTTTTGTGTGTTTATATCATTTTGCATTTTTTAAGTTTTTTCAGAGAAAGCAAAGGTATAAAAAAATATCCGGTTTCTCATTATTAATTACTTTTGCAGAAAAAAAATAAATGATACGAAAATTCATCCTGTTTGGATTTATGCTGTTCACTCTTGGGCTGCTTCACGGGCAGCAAAAGGCTGATACTATCAACAGGTATGATTCGAAGGGGAAGAAGGACGGCTATTGGGAAAAGGTGGACTTGGGGAACGTTAAGGTGTATGAAGGGCACTTTGTGCATGGCGCTCCCGTGGGAAAATTCTACTACTATTATCCGGATAGGAAAAAACGGGCGGCTATTGATCACTACCCGACAGCTAAGGGGGATAGTGCTTATACTATTACGTATTTTCACAATGGGGTTGAAATGGCAAAGGGTGAATATTTGAATAAACGTAAAGAGGGAGAGTGGCTTTATTATAATGAAAGGGGGGTGCTTTTGATGAAAGAGCATTACCGGCACGGCAGAAAAGAAGGAAGAGCGGAGACCTACCAGAAGAACGGTACTTATGCGGAAGTTCAATATTGGAAAAACAATTATGAGGATAGTACTTGGGTTTCCTATAATGAGAATGGAAATATCGTAATGAAACGTCATTACATAAGAGGAAAACTCAACGGGAAGGTAACGACCTATTATGACTCGGGAATAAAAAAAATGGAAGGCTACTATAAAGATGATGAGCCCGTGGGAAAATGGATTTATTACGATGAAGATGGGAATGTTACCGAAGAAGTAAAGCATTAGACAGATGTTTCCCCTCGCAGTGGAATCTTCAGGAAAATACTGTTTTGTTTGCGTAAATCTGAAAATGCAGCGGGAGGGCTTTTAATTAGTGCTTGTACATAAAGTCAAGAGTCTGAGATAGAATATTCAAGAATAATGCTTGCAAAATGTTCAAAACCAAGGAGTTGACTTTTGTTAATGAAGTTTTGAGTATGAGCGTAACGCAGTTATTGGACATTATAGACAAGTTCTAATTAGTGTTTGTCCATAAAGTCAAGAGTCTGAGCTAGAATGTTCAAGAACAAGGCTTGCGAAATACTCAAAACCAAGGAGTTGACTTTTGTCAATGACTGTTTTGAGTATGAGCGTAACGCAGTTATTGGACATTATAGACGGACTCTATTTAGGACGTTTGAAATGAAAAAGTATATCAGCCTGCACGGAATTAATCAAGATTTCCGGCTTTTTTTGAGTCTTGTCTATTTCTCCGTCAATATGATGAATGAGAATGAGGACATCGGTTTCCGGAGTTGAAAACAATGCTTCGCTTTGCGCTTTTGTCAGCGAATAGTCTTCGTATCTCTGCGTCTGCAGGTGTGTGAGCGTTTGCAGAAGCGGATTGAGATTCCAATCGAAAAGGGCTTTGTCATTGATGTAGAAGTGAAAAGTGCCGGAATTTTCGCGGTACGTAAGCCGGAGACTGTCATGGATGGCTATCTTTTGGTTCCTTTTGTTTCCTCCCCAAGCCTGAAAATAGAAGTTTGTTAGATAGTCGTATGAGTGGATGGGGAGGCTGTGCGATTCGTAATAAGTACCCTTTATATCGAAGGAGAAATGCGGTACTTCCACAACCTCGTCCGTGGTAGCATACGGGGATATGTATGGAATATCCATCAAATGCTTGATGATGAAATGGTCGGGAGCCGTTTCGCTTTCGTTTATCAGGCTGTCCAAATCTTCCGTAAACAGAGGCTGTAAGCACCGGTAACCGTGTTCTTGACACAGATAAGATACGATAGACGAAATTCGTTTTTTGTCTTCAAAATGAATTGTCGAAGAAGATTTTACGTATTTGCCCTCTTTGAAACGCTTGTTTTTTTGCAGCAGTTCTGTCAATCTGTGTATTTGGCTGTTTATGGATACCCGCGAAATGCCCCAAGGTCCGAAGGAAATGAGTAATAAGATCGCAAAAATGCTAGCAGGGATAGCAATAATATTGCGTAATTTATTCAATATTAAGTAGATGGAAGTCCCTGAAAGCCACAGGAACAGCACTATCAGTAAATATCTGTTCACGGTAATTCCATAGTTCTCTATGCGGACATAAATAGCGGCGGACAATAAGAGTAATAAGGGGAGGAGGAGCGGAAAAAACCAAATATAATAGCGATGCAGAAAAGGATTTTTCCGGTGAATAGGGTAAATCAATATAAAGGCGAAAATTCCCAAGGCGGCAAAACCGCTTATCAGATAAGTAACCCACCCTTTGGGTAATGACCAAAGAATGAGTATCTTGAAGCCGTAGATGTACAATATGACAAGATACACCAAGGCTATAGGTATCAATATATATTGAACAAATATTTTCAAAGCCTTGGGGTAGGAGTAGGGCTGTCTCAGCCGTTCATCTATTGCGGGTATTCCTGACAGGAAAATGAGGGAATAGAGCAAGCCCAAGAGAAGGACGGAGAGGTAGGAATAAAATTTTCCGGGGATATGCACATCAAATAATTGTTCCGTAGCATACATAGCAAGAGCCAAGCCCGCGAAGAGTAGGAGGGTGGAGAAAGCTCCGCTAATAAGTTGCCGGAAAATCCGGATATTAAAGTTCCAATACATAAGGTTTTTCTTTTTTTCCGGAAATGCAATGAAAGTAAAAAGACTCCAAAAGGCGGCGACCAAGAGGCTCACTTTAAGGTAAAAGATGTGGTAGGGGTGTGTCGGGAAAATAGAATAAACAAACACCAATATTCCGGCAGCCAATATCTGGGAAAGCAGACTGTAAAGCGGTTTTAGCTTTTGCTTTCCGGCGAATAGAACAAGGGAGAGCGTAAGCGGAAAGCCAATGAGCAAAACAGATAATATCCGGCTGTAAGAAGCTATTTTATCACCGTCTTGATATCCGGTATTAATCCATAAGATAGCTATATACGTAGCTGATAGGGAGATGATTACAGGGACAGGGAAGCGAATGATAATCCGTTTCAGTTCCCCGGATATTTTTGTTAGGCTCACTTGTCGCATGCCGGTAATTTTACTTTTCTTCTGTTGCTAAACGCAAAAGTAAAAATATTATTGGGATTTGGAAACTGTAAACAATCGTTTTTTTTACCGGGAAAACCCGGTGCGGAATTGTATTTGTTTCCTTGTCTTTTTTTATGTCCGGTTTTTATTTGTTTTACAATTTGTTAATCAATTTGAATAAATACTACTTAGAGCTTGTCTATTAATGTCCGGCTTCTGCGTTACGCTCATACTCAAACCAGTCATTGACAGAAGTCAACTCCTTTGCTTTCAGAACTTCACAAGCCTTGAATTCGAACATTATAGCTCTGACTCTTGACTTTATGGACAAGCACTAAATAAGGTTAAACTTACTCTATATTTATTATCCTACTAAGGTTAAAAGTTTAGAAATAAGGTTTTTAAAAGAAAACC
>WFZU01000213.1 GCA_015489405.1 Bacteroidales bacterium | reverse complement strand
TTTGCAACCTGAAAATTGTTCATAATAATTTCTTTATTTTTTAAGATGAAAAAAATATACCTTGCAATCGCTTTAATGGCTTTGATGTGGAGCACACAGGATTTGTCTGCACAACAGGAAGCGATGTATTCCCACTATATGTTCACACAAATATCTCAAAATCCTGCTTATGCCGGTAATTTGAAGGCTATTGATGTAACTGCTATTGTTCATCAACAGTGGGTGGGCTTCAATGATAGTCAAGGGAATCATGTTGCTCCGGAGACCAATAGCATTGCGGTTCATGCTCCGGTTGATTTGCTCCACGGAGGAGTCGGATTGGTTATTAACCAGGATAAATTGGGGTATTGGAAGGAGTTTAGCATGAAATTGATGTATGCCTACCGCAAGAACATCGGTATCGGAAATCTTGGTATCGGTGCTTATGTGGGAGTGATTAACGGTTTTATGGATGTCGCTTCCCTCAAAGCCGAGGGTGGAAATATCATAGATGTGAATGATCCGGTATTGGTGAATATTCTGGGCGATAAAGGAGATATGCTTTTCGATATGGGGATTGGGGTCCATTATCAAGTGCCGGGTAGGTATTACGCCGGACTTTCGGCGACACGCTTGTTTCCTTCTTCGTCTCCACAGGATGAATTGGCGTATGAATTAAGAAGACATTTTTTCCTCTCCGGAGGTTATGAATATACTTTACCATTCAATCCTTCTTACACATTGATGCCATCGGCATTGATAAAAACGGACTTGGGAAGCATGCAAGCGACTGTTTCCGCTATGGTGAAGTACAATAAAAAGATATGGGGTGGCGTTAGCTACAGCACGATTAAAGTTTTTGACCCGTTGAGTGTGTTGTTGGGTATGCAAATAAAAGATATTAGAGTCGGGTATTCCTACGGAATCCCTACTTCTGTGGTGGGTAGTAGTGGTACACACGAAATATTTATAGGTTATCGTTTTAATCTGGATTTCGAAAGACCTATGGGAAGCTATCGAAATACAAGGTACTTCTAAACCTTGGGAAGATGTTGTAGTTGCGCAAATAGTTTGTAAATTTTATGAATATTATAAGTAATATGAAAAGAATTCTGTTGTTTTTTATTGCCATTTCTTTTTTGGCAAGCTGTAGTAACAGCGGCGGGGGAGAATTGGTTGGAGTACAAGGAAGAAAACCGTTTTATCAAGCTATGCCTTTTGGAATGACTTATGTTCCAATGGGAAGTTTTGTCATGGGGGCGGGGGATGAAGATCCTTTGAATCAATTTATTTTCGAACCAAAAACAGTTACCGTTTCCGCTTTCTATATGGACGAAACGGAAATTACCAACAATGAGTATCGCCAGTTTGTGTACTGGGTAAGGGATTCCATCGCACGGACGCTTTTGGGAGATGTCAATCCGGAACTTTATTTGGTTGAAGAAAATAAGAAGACAGGAGAGGTATATGATCCGCCTTTCCTGAATTGGAAAAGTAAAATCAAGTGGGACGGCGAAGAAGAAAGGGACGCTCTCGAAGAGATGTTTATTCCTGAAAGTGAGCGCTATTTCCGCGTGAAACAGATTGATACCCGGAAATTAAGCTACAAGTATTACTGGGTTGATATTCACGCTGCCGCTAAGAAGAATTATGCGACGAAAGGGGATCCTAAGTTGGGTGCTTGGACAAACCGTGCTCAACAGTACACGGACCGCTCTGTCTATGTCCGGGAAGAAGAGGTAAACATTTATCCGGATACCTTGTGTTGGCTGTATGATTATTCCTATTCCTACAATGATCAACTGACGAATAATTATTTTTGGCATCCTGCTTATGACAATTATCCGGTAGTTGGAGTCAGTTGGAAACAAGCAAGAGCTTTCACCGTCTGGAGAACACAGTTGAAGAATAATTCTATCAGTAAAAAGGGACAGGCACCGTTTAGTGAATTTCGTCTGCCGACGGAGACGGAATGGGAATGGGCTGCCCGTGGAGGTCTTGAACTCAATCCCTATCCTTGGGGAGGTCCTTATCCGAGAAATGATAGAGGATGTTTCTTAGGGAATTTCAAACCCAGAAGAGGAAATTATATTGGTGATGGCGGTGCTACCCCGATTGTAGTGGCTCACTACCCCGCGAATGACTGGGGTTTGTATGATATGGCGGGTAATGTTGCCGAGTGGACCAATGATGCTTATGATCCTTCTTCCTATAATTATACTTGGGATTTGAATCCGGCTTATACTTACAATGCAGATGATGAGGAAGCACCTACGATGAAACGGAAAGTTATCCGGGGCGGTTCTTGGAAAGATGTCAGTTACTATATGAAGGTATATACCCGTTCGTATGAGTTTCAGGATACGGCTAAGTCGTACATTGGTTTCCGTTGTGTAGAATCTTATTTGGGAAGACAAAAAGATGACAACCCGGCCAAAGCATCACATGTTTATAGAAAATAATAATTAGAATAATATTGAAAACAAATAGTTTTCGGGGGAATTAATAATGATTTAATACTAAAAAATTAAAAAAATGGGATTACAAAAAATTGTTACATCGAAGGCGTATAAAAATTTCATGGCGAAACTCTATGGAATTGGTGCATCAGTAGTTATTTTTGGAGCGTTGTTTAAGATTAATCACTATCCGGGAGCTGATATAATGCTTATCCTGGGTTTGACGACAGAGTCAATCATCTTCTTCTTCTCTGCTTTCGAACCGCCTCACGTGGAACCGGATTGGAGCTTGGTTTATCCTGAATTAGCCGGTCTATATCACGATGAACCGGTTGAGGTAGGAGATAAAGCTAAAGCTAAATCTGCAGATTTGGACAGCTTGCTCGATGAAGCGAATGTGGATAAAAATGTCCTGCAACGCTTAGGGAAAGGCTTGGAGAAACTTAGTGAAAATGCAGAAAAACTTTCGGATATTTCCGAATTGGGCTCGGCTTCCAATGAGTTTACCGAAAAGTTAAAAGAAGCTAAACATTCCGTTGAAACATTGAAAGCAGGATACAATAATCAAGCGGATGTATTGAAAGACAAGGTTGCCGCATCCAAAGAGTTTGTTGAATCATTGAAATCTGCAAAAGAAAATGTCAATGATGTTTCTTCTTCCTTCAAGACTGTTGCTTCTGATCTGCAAGGTCAGGTATCATCCAGTGAGGAGTTAGGCAAGAGTATGAAGAGTGCCATCGAGTCCGTCAATCAGTTGGCTGCAGAATCTAAAAAATCAGCAGACATTATGCAAGCTTCTTCCAAAGCAATTGATTTGACCGGCAATGATAAATATAAGGAACAATTGGAAGTATTGACTCAAAAACTCGCAAATCTGAATGCTGCCTATGATAAACAAGTAAATGCTGCCAGTGCACAAAACAGTATCGCCGACCAACTGAATCAAACCATTGAGGAATATCATAAACGTTTGAGCTCTTCCAGTGATAATACGAAGAAACTGCAAGAAAAAGTGGATGCACTTGCCAAACTTTATGAAGTTCAAATTAATTATACTTCTGCTCAAGCCGATTCTATAAATAAATTGAAAGATACATTGGATTTATTCCTTACGAAGTTGAATGATTCTGCCGATAAGACGAGTGATTTCAATCGCCGTTTAGATGAATTGGGAGAAAAAGTAGCTTCTTTGAATACCGTGTATGGAAATATGTTGGATGCAATGAGCTCAAGAAAATAATACTTTATTTTCGTATGGTTGTTTATAGAATTAATAATATAAAAAATATAAAGCATGGCTGGATTTAAAGAAACTCCGCGGCAGAAGATGATTTCCATGATGTATCTTGTGCTCACTGCATTGCTTGCTTTGAACGTTTCTCGTGAGATTCTTCACGCTTATTTGATTGTAAATGAGAGTATTGAGTCAACACAAGGACAGTTGAAGACAGCGACAAACGATTTGTATGCAGAGTTTCAAAAACAAAATGATATTAATCCCAATAAGGTGGGACCCAAATGGAAAAAAGCTAGAGAAGTGAAAAAACTTTCCTATAAGTTTAGAGCTTATGTGGATAGTTTGAAGCATCTGATCATAGCTAAAACTGAGAAAATTCCTTATGACAGCGCCAAGGTTAAATCTCTTGAGCAAATCAAGAGTCAGGATAATTATGATATGCCTACGCACATTTTGATAGGTGATGAGACAAAGAAGAATGGTATAGCTTATGAATTGGTTGATTCCATCCGGGCTTACCGCAATCGTTTATACTCCTATCTCGATAGTCCGAATGACAGTTCTCTGGCGAAGATTGGTCTGGATGAAGTTGATAAAATTTACCGGGATAGAGATGGACACAAGCAAGAATGGGCATTTTACAATTTTTATCATACCATTCTGTCGGCAGATGTTGTAATTCTGAATAAGTTAATTGTTGAGTCTTTGACAGCAGAAGCCAATATGGTGAGATATTTGTTCAACTCTATTACAAAATCAGACTTTAAATTTGACGCTACTACGGCGGTGGTTAGTTATGTAAGCAATTACGTTATGCAGGGGGATCGTTATGAAGCCCGTATTATGTTGGCGGCTTATGACTCTAAATCTAATCCGGATATCTATGTGATGTATAATGCCGATACTTTGAAACCTTCGGATATCCCCAAAGCTACTAAATTGGATGTAGAGAATGGTCGAGCTATTATTGATATTGCCGGAGGAGGCCCGGGTACACATAAATATGCCGGATTGATTGCAGTTAAGGACCCAACGGGTAAAATTAAATATAATCATTTCAGAGGACAGTATATCGTTGCTAAGCCCGCAGCATCTGTTTCCGCTACGAAGATGAATGTATTCTATCGCGGGGTGGATAATCCGGTTACGGTTGCTGCTTCCGGTAATTATAAGTCTATCACACCGCGAATCTCTGCCGGTAGTATCGTTCCTGCTTCCGGTGGTGGTTACGTCGTCAGGAATTTACCCGGAACTGTTAAAAAGGTCAAAGTGAGTGTCTTTGGAGATGGAAGTAATCTCGGAGGACAAGAGTTCCGTGTGAAAGACCTTCCCAATCCGGAAGCTCTTATTCCGGGTGCGCTGGATGGCAAAATCTCTAAGTCCAAACTCTTGGCTAACCCCTTCCTTTTCGCTAAATTGCCTAAGTGGGTTGAGTTTGAATTTAAATTTAAGGTATTGTCTTACGATTTGATGATTCCGCAAGGTGGCGGGGATGTGCTTACGTATAAGGGTAAAGGAAGTAGGATGTCCAGGGATATGATTAATAAAATCAAGACATTGGCTCGAAAGGACTTCCTTATTTTCACGAATATTCGTGTAAAAGGACCTCTTAGAACACGTAAGATTAATCAGCTTACAATTACATTAAAATAAATAATCGTTATGTTTAGAAGTGCTTTTAGATTTCTTTTGGTAGTATTTGTGTTTTCTATAGGAGGGAAACTGCTTGCGCAGGAAAATAATTTTCTGGATACTCCGAGGGATGGTTTATTCACCAAGATGGAGACTCCGGAAAGGGAACCCGTCCCTTATGTTCCTTTGAGAGAGGCAGATGTTACTTGGAAAAAACGCGTTTGGCGTATGATTGACTTGCGTCAAAAGCAAAACCAACCTTTATATTTTCCGGTAAAGCCCAAGAAGCATTGGAAAAATTTGGTATCCGTCTTGATTGATGCCGTTAAATCCGAGCAGTTGACGGCTTATGATGCCAAGTTGGATGATCAGTTTCTTGTGCCTCTTACTCCGGATAAGTTGGATGAAATCCTCGTCAAATATGATACTGTCGATGAGTATAATGACGATGGTGAAGTCATCGGGCAGAAGGCTACACGAACGGAACTGGATCCTTCTTTGGTGAAAAAAATCCAGATTAAAGAAGTGTGGTATTTTGATAAACAACGCTCTGTGATGGATGTCCGGATTTTGGGTATTTGTCCTAAAATAGAGAGGTATGATGATTACGGCACTTTTGTGGGTGAAGAGCCTTTGTTTTGGATATATTTCCCGGATGCCCGGAAAATATTGGCAAAGGCGGAAGTGTTCAATCCTTTTAACACTTCTGCAAATCTTACCTACGACGATTATTTTATGAAACGCTTGTTTGACAGTTATATCTATAAGGAAGATAACGTGTATGACCGGAAAATTTCGGATTATGCGGTCGGAATGGATGCTCTTCTTGAGTCCGAACGTGTCAAAAACGAACTTCTGGAATTTGAACAATATTTGTGGGAATACTAAATTTTGTTTTCATAATGTGTAAAAAAACTCCTTCTATTGAGGGAGTTTTTTTATTTTTGCCAATATCTATTTTCTCTTATGAAAAATCTGCTTGATACTCCGGTTGAATTTCTGAAAGGTGTAGGTCCCGTCAAGGCTGAGGTCCTCCGGAAGGAGTGTCAAATTTTTACTTTTGAGGATTTGCTTCATTTTTTTCCATTCCGGTACATTGATAGAAGTAAGTTTTATCAAATCAGAGATATTCGAAGCGATGAAGTTTACATTCAGCTTAAAGGCAGAATAAAAAATCTTCGTCAAATCGGGGAAGGACGTTCAGCACGCTTGGTCGCTGATTTTGTGGATGCTACCGGTATCATGCAGTTGGTTTGGTTCAAAGGGATTCGTTGGCTCAAAACGATGTTTAAACCGGATGTGGTTTATATTGTCTATGGAAAACCTTCCTATTTCAAGGGAAGCTACAATATGGTACATCCTGAAGTAGATGCGGAAGAAGAGCTGAAAAAGATAGATAGCGGTGTGCTTTTTCCGGTATATCATTCCACGGAAAAGTGTAAATCAAAAAATTTGGATTCGCGGAATATTCAAAAACTTTTGCGCAATTTGCTGCCTCAGGTGATGGATGTCATTCCGGAGAATCTACCCCGGTCACTTCTGCGGAAATACCGTTTGATTAGCCGTAAAGATGCCTATACGATGATTCACTTCCCTTCCTCTCCCGCCGCTTTGCATCAAGCCCGCCGTAGGTTAAAGTTTGAAGAATTATTTCTGATTCAGTTGGAATTGATTCGACGGAGACTGGTTCGTCGTAATAATATCAAAGGTTTTGTTTTCCGCAAGATTGGTGAGAAATTCAATACTTTTTTTTATCAAAATCTACCGTTCGAGCTTACCAATGCACAAAAAAAAGTGGTCAAAGAGATTCGTGCCGATCTTGGAAGCGGGAAGCAGATGAACCGTCTGTTGCAGGGGGATGTCGGTAGCGGAAAGACCTTGGTAGCTCTGATGAGTATGCTGATAGCTGTTGACAATGGGTATCAGGCGGCAATGATGGCACCAACGGAAATACTGGCGACACAACATTACAAGAGTTTACTAGGTTTTTTGGAGGGTGTGGGGCTACGGATTGCGTTGCTTACCGGTTCTACTAAAAAAAGTGAGAGAAAAGAGCTTGACACGGCATTGCGTTCCGGAGAACTGGATATTCTGGTGGGGACGCATGCGCTGATTGAAGATACGGTTGTTTTTGCCAATTTGGGCTTAGTTGTTATTGACGAACAACATCGTTTCGGGGTTGCCCAACGGGCTAAATTTTGGAAAAAGAACAGTACTCCCCCCCATATTTTGGTGATGACGGCGACTCCTATTCCCCGCACCCTGGCGATGACTTTATACGGAGATTTGGATATTTCGGTTATCGACGAGTTGCCTCCCGGAAGGAAGCCGGTTAAGACGATTCACTATTATGAAAAAGACCGTTTACGATTATTGGGTTTCTTGAAGCGTACGATTCAGGCTGGCAATCAGGTTTATATCGTGTATCCTTTGATAGAAGAGTCCGAAAAATTGGATTTGGTGAACCTGATGGAAGGCTATGAGGCTATAAGCCGTTATTTTCCACTCCCGGAATATCAAATCAGTATTTTGCACGGGAAGATGGATGCCAAAAGGAAAGAATTTGAGATGAGACGCTTTGTTCGTGGCGAGACTCAAATCATGGTTTCCACCACGGTGATAGAGGTGGGTGTGGACGTACCGAACGCCTCGGTTATGGTCATCGAGAATGCCGAGCGTTTTGGGCTTTCCCAGTTGCATCAACTCCGTGGCAGAGTAGGGCGGGGAGCCGACCAGTCCTATTGTGTTCTGATGTCTTCATATAAACTCAGTAATGAGGCGAAGTTGCGATTACAAACGATGGTTGAGACGAATGACGGTTTTAAAATTGCGGAGGTGGATTTGCGTCTCCGGGGTCCCGGAGATATGCAAGGAACGCAGCAAAGCGGGGTGCTTGATTTTAAGATAGCCAATATTATCAAAGATGAAAAAGTTTTAAAGTACGCCCGGCAAGAGGCTCTGGCTCTTCTTGAAAAAGACCCTATGTTGGAGCAAGAGGAGAATGCCCCTTTGCGGCGTTATTTAATTTCGCAGAAAAGTAAGGGGATAGATTGGAGCCGGATTAGTTAGAGTCCGTCTATAATGTCCAATAACTGCGTTACGCTCATACTCAAAACAGTCATTGACAAAAGTCAACTCCTTGGTTTTGAGTATTTCGCAAGCCTTGTTCTTGAACATTGTAGCTCGGACTCTTGACTTTATGGACGAGCACTAGTTAGAGCTTGTCTATAATGTCCGACTTCTGCGTTACGCTCGTTCTGAAACCGGTCATTGACGTAAGTCAATTCCTTTGCTTTCAGAACTTCACAAGCCTTGAATTCGAACATTCCAGCTCAAGCTCTTGACTTTATGGACAGATACTAGTTAGAGTCTGTCTATAATGTCCAAT
>WFZU01000212.1 GCA_015489405.1 Bacteroidales bacterium | reverse complement strand
GTTCTGCAGCGGTGGGGTTTCTATTTTACCTACAGAAAAAAGTAAGGCAAAAAAAGCAAGGGAGCATACCACCCCTTACAGGATCAGTTCCTGCCTCTTCTATTTGCTTAAAATTATAATATGAGTGCTGCTTTTCTGTATTTGTGTATTCCGGACGTATTCTTCTCTACTTTTTTCCCTTATACTTGTTCATAAGAAAAAGAAAAAAGATCCGGCTAAACTGCTTGACTTTCCATTGGGTTATTCCGGCGGTGAAAACAGGCGTAGAAGTGCATAAAATTTTCTTAAAAAAATAAAGACCAAAAGGTTTTTTTTCTACTTTTGCAAAAAAAGTAGATTGAGAGAAAGGATTAGAATTGTTTTTGGTGTTTTGGTACTTCTGGTCTTTTTGTACCGGATGTTCTATCAAGATATTGTCGTTGCCTACTACAAGATAGAGGAGGACTATATCGCCAAAAATCTCTGTGTCAACCGGATGAATCCACATTCGAGTTGCCACGGAAAATGCTATCTCAAAAAAATGCTCAAAAAAGCCGAAACTCCCGAAGACCGGACTAAAAATGATCCCGCTACGCCCGTCAGAACTTCGACTACCAAAGATTTTATCATTCTGTTGCCGGACATTCTTTCGCTTCATAAGCTCAAAAATATCAAACAAAGGCAAGATGTCCCCTATCTATGCTTTTATCACTTTTTATACGCATTTGAGCCTTTTGTCCCTCCCCGTATGTATTCTCTAAAATCTATTCGCAGCTAAACCGCTCGAAAAATGTTTAGCTATCCTTTTGCCATTCCTTAACCGGAAACCGGCAAGGGGGAGAGTCGTGTATTGGAAAATTCCGGCAAGTATTTTGCTGACAACCGGAATATGTCCGGTCGCATTTGTCTTGCGTGATTCTTGTATGGAATATCCGAAAAAAAGACTCCCTTTGAGAAGGTCTCCGGAACATCCGCTTTTGAGTGTACGTACGGTGTGTATCGTGCTGATATACAGATGTATGAAATTGCCTTTTATGTTGCAAATACGAAGTGCATTTCAGGGTAAAGACCTTGCTGTGCAGTCCGTTATTTTGCCGCAGGCGGAAAACTTTGAAAAGGGGCAAGGTTTTATGTTCTTGCTTTGAAACGGAGTTCCGGAAGATGCTCTTTTGCGGGGAAACATAGAAGTTGTTTCCCCGCAAGGGAAAGGTATTGTATTATTAAAAATTGATAAAATGAAAAGAAAAAACATATTGTTATTTATACTTTTGCTATGGATAATAGCCCCGGTAAGTGCACAACATGACACTTTATTGTTGGAGACTATTATGGTGAAAGCAAAGAGAGGAGGACGGGGAACCAAGCAATGCGTAACCTCCTCACAGTTTACGCTGGATGCACCGCACGATGCCGGCGAAATATTCAAGAAAGAAGCCGGTTTTGCGATGGTCAAAAGGGGTAATTTTGCCGTCGAACCGGTACTGCGCGGTTTCAAATACGACCAACTTAATGTGCAAGTGGACGGGGGCTTGCATATGGATAATGCCTGTCCCAACAGGATGGACCCCATCACGGCACATATTATGCCGGAAGAGATTGAGAAAGTGGAAGTTATCAAAGGTCCGTACAGCGTCCGCTACGGGCAAAATGACGGTGGTGTCATCAATTTGGTTACCAAACATCCTGAGCCGGCAGCCTCCTTGAAGGTCAGCGGAAGCCTGCACGCCAACTACCAAAGCAACGGCAACAACAAGGCAACTTCCGCTGATATCCGTTTGTCTAATGCCAAATGGGATATGAGCCTTTATGCCGGTTGGAAAGATTTCGGAAATTATCAAAGCGGCAACGGCACCCGTATTTCCTCTTCTTTTCACAATTATGACTATGCCGTAAAGACCGCTTATCTTCCCGATGCCAACAACCGGATACAACTCACTTGGCGACAAGGGTTTGCAAGGGACGTCATGCACGCAGGACTGCCGATGGACTCCCAAAAGGACGACGGTTCGAGTCTTTCTCTTGATTACGGAGGACGCAATCTGAGCCGGCATCTTTTTTCGCTGAAAGCGAAGATATATCTGTCCATGGTCGATCATCTGATGAGCAATGCCCTGCGTCCCAATGCGATGATGATGCTCGGCCTAACGCCCGTAAACTCAATGACGACCGGAGGTCGCATCGAAAGTGGATGGACGACCGGTTCCCGGAATACGGTTTTCGCCGGAGCAGACCTGAAACGGGTGTCCAAAGATGGAACCAAACACGTAACGATGTATAAAAAGAAAATGGGCGACAGTATCATTATCCTCAACCCGCCCATGGAAAAAGACATCAAAGTTTGGCAAAATTCGTATATCAACGATATGGGCTTTTTTGTCGAGAACCACCACTCTTTCTCTTCACATCTGGGTTGGAAGACCGGCGTGAGGATGGATATGGTAAGTTCCGGCATAATGGATCCTGCTCCCCAATTTGCGGCTCTCTATGAGGGAAATATCCGCCCGGCGCCGGAATATAACTTATCTTTCAATACCACGCTCAACTACCGTCCCAATGAACATACACATTTGCAATGGGCTGCCGGAAGAGGGATGCGCTCCGCCAATCAAGCGGAACGCTATATCAATCATTTCACCGTAGGTGCGGATGCTTTCCAATATGTAGGCAATCCGTATCTCAAACCCGAGAGCAACTATCAAACCGACTTCGTCTTTCGCAGTGAGGGCGAAGGATACCGTTTTTATGTAGATGTGTTTTACTCCTATTTGAGAAACTACATCAGTGCGGTGGTTGATTCGACACTTCCGGCGACCGGTGCGATGACTTCTTTGCCTTATGCCAAACGTTTTGTCAATATAGCACGGGCAACGAAATACGGCTTTGAGACGGGTGCCGATATTCAACTGCTCCCCTCGCTGTCTTGGAATACTAATATTTCTTATGTAGTTGCGCAAGACCGGGTACATGATGAGCCGCTTCCCGAAATTCCTCCCTTGACGGTCAATAGTTTCATTCGCTATCAATACCGTCAATTCAGTACCCGCCTGGTGGCAAGATTTGCCGCCGCACAAAAGCGTGTTGCCCGGAGCTTTATGGAAAGTGAAACGCCTGCTTTCAAGGTCTTGGATGTTCATTTTATGTATGATGTGAAGAAATATCTCCAACTTCACTTTTATGTAAGCAATATTTTCAACGAAAATTATTATGAACATTTAAGCCGGGCTTACAAAAATTGGGGACCCGAAAGCGGTATGAACTTTTACGAACCCGGACGGAGCTTCAACATGAGTGTCGCTTTGAAATTTTAAAGCGGAAAGCTGTTTTGAAAAATGATGCCAAAGGAAGGCTTGCCAAGCTTGGGAAGTCTTCCTTTTTTTTTCGTCATTTTGACCGGCAAGCGCAGAGAAAAGATTCAACACTTGCTTTCTTTTGCTGTATTCCGGATAAATCCGGCACAATTTACAAAATTAGCTGTCCCCCTTTACAAGAATCCTTGTACTTTTGCTTTTGAACAAATCGCAGGACGGACATGCAAAGAAGACAACATTTTTATAAGTTTCACGGTGCCGGGAATGATTTCATTATCATCGACAACCGGAAACATCAATTTGCAGAGGATGAACAGCTTATCGCCTCTATGTGTCATCGCCAACTGGGGATTGGAGCCGATGGATTGATGCTTCTCGAGGCTTCAAAGGATTATGATTTTAAGATGCGGTATTTTAATGCCGATGGCAGGGAGGGAAGTATGTGTGGCAACGGGGGACGCTCGATAGTCGCTTTTGCGCAATTGCTGGGTATTGTCTCCGGCTCCTGTCAATTTCTTGCCATTGACGGTCTCCACCAAGCTGATATCCTGCATAGTACCGGAAGGCAATGGGAAATAAAGTTGCAACTCGGAGATGTACATCACATTGTCCACAGAAACGCACAGGAATTTTTTCTCGACACCGGCTCTCCTCATTTAGTGCGATTTGTGTCAAAACTGGATGCCGTGGATGTGATGCAAGAAGGGAAAAGATTGCGTCATGACACGCAAATCAATCCCGGAGGCAGCAATGTAAATTTCGTAGAAGAAAATGAGCAAGGCCTTTTTGCCGTTACTTATGAGCGCGGGGTTGAAAATATTACCCTCTCTTGCGGTACCGGCGTAACGGCGGTTGCCTTGGCACAAGCCACTCGCCAAGGTCTCCGTTCGGGTACGATTCCGGTTTTCACCCGCGGGGGCGAATTACGTGTCCACTTTGAACGTACGGCGGCGGATGTTTTTCGCAATATTTATTTGCAAGGACCGGTACAATGGGTTTTTGAAGGTGATTTTCCGGAATAGTTGAAAAAAGTTTTCAAAAAAAGATTAATTTCGCCGGAAAATAAATCCGGTCCTCCGGACGAAAAGGATAGATGAGCTAACATTTGATTTTTGGGAATGGCAAAAGAAAGAAATTTTTTTACGGTTTGGAATATTGCCATTGTCCTGCTATTGCTCGTAGCGGGCAGCCTTTATTATGACTTTGCCGTATTTCAGGGGAAAAACAAAAAAAATCTATATAAGAGTTTTCAACAAAGTATTCTCCGGAAGGAGCGGAAATTGAAGGATTTGCTGGACTATAGCACCGGCTTGAAAACGGATTCGCTCTACCGCGACCGGAAGATAAAAGAATTTGAAAATGAAGATATTTCCTTGTTTGTTTTTCAAAACGACTCTCTTATCTTTTGGCCGGACAACCAACTTGTCATCCGGAAACGATTGGAAGACAATCGCTTGGAAAGCGGGTTTGCAGAGTTGCCTAATGCCTACGTGCTAGTCTCGAAACGTCATAAGGGGACTTTTGATTACGTCGGAATTAGTCTTATACAATGGCATTATTTATTTGAGAATGAGTATCTTACAAATACTTTCGCCAAAGGATTTCCGCAAAGCGGACAGACCGTAATACATCGCAAAAAAGGACATTATCCCGTTTTTCTTACAGACGGAACCTATCTTTTCAGCTTGTCTTTTGACAAAACTCCCAAGGAGAATAGATACAAAGCACTTTTTCTTTTTCTGCTCTACACATTGACTTTCATTTTCTTTTTGATATTTTTCGGCAAGCTCATATTCAGTATTCCCTATATCAAAAGGCACGAGACATTCGGAATGGTCAGTGTTTTTGTCCTTTTTGTTGTTTTCAACGAGAGCCTGCACTATTTCCGCATTCCTCACTCGCTTTTTGAGACGCGCTATTTCAGCCCCGTTTACTTTGCTTACTCTACGGGTTTCTCTTCGCTGGGGACTTTTCTGTGGAACAGTGTCAGCCTGTTTATTTTCTCGGCTATTTTCTTTCAACGATATTCATTCAGGGATTTTACACGATTGAGACAAAGACTCAAATCCCTGTATCCGCCTCTTTTCATTATATTTATTTCCATTCTACTGTTCTTTTTTACTTTTCTTATCAAAAATTTGATTATCAACTCGACGATTCCTTTCAATTTGTTGGATATTCCGCAGATTAACTATTTAAGTCTTTTCGGGCTGATTATTTTCACGCTGTTGATATTCTCTTTTGTCTTGCTCTCTTATCACATCTTACTATCGATTATTTATTTTTCCAAAAGCGGTTTGCGGTTTTTTGTAGAGACGGGTGTCTATGTAGGGCTTAGCATTCTGGTGAGTTGGTATTTTCTCAACATCAGCCTCTTCATTTCAGTCTTTCTGTTGCTCTACTATTGGGGTTTTTATCTTATCCTGAAAAAAGGCTGGTCCAATCACGGACTTCTAAACAGCTTCTATTTTATCATCTTGTTCTCTCTTTTCTCCAATTTTATATTGTATAAGGCTATCAGTTACAAAGAGAAGGAAAACATCCATATCCTGGCACGGCATTTGGCTTCCGAAAAAGATCCCCTTTTGGAATACAGTTTTGCGGATATTTACCGGAGAGCGGAAAGCGATTCCGTGCTTATGAATCATCTCCGTTCATTTCCTGACAGCGACGAGACCGAAGCTGAAAAAGTCAGGGAATATTTGATTCAAAAATATTTTCATTCGTACGAAAAGAAATACAGTTTTCTTATTAGTATTTGCGATGAGCAGAGCAACCTGGACATCAGTTCCGAAGAAATAGTAATCAATTGTCAGTATTATTTTGACAGCATCGTCAATCAGTATGGAAAGCAAACGCAGTCCCCGCAGTTGTGGTTTATTGATAACGGCTTTTCCGAAAGTAATTATTTGGGAATTATCAAAATGAAAAACATTCAACAGCATCCCATTCATATTTATGTAGAAATGTTTCCCAAATATACGACGGGCGGCTTGGGCTATCCCGAATTACTCAAAGAGACGCGGGACAATTCCCTTTTGGAAATATACAAGTATTCTTGGGCAAGGTACGAGAACCGGGAATTGGTTTTCCACTCGGGAAAATATTTTTATCCGACACGGCTTGACAAGTTAAAAAATACGAAGGAGCCGGAGGCTTATGTAGAAATGGACGGCTACTCTCATTTTATCTATGCTTTCGGGGAAAACTTGCATATCGTGATTAGCAAAAAATCAACCAAATTATTAAGCATTCTGTCTCTTTTTTCCTATTTCTTTATTTTCTACAGCATTTTCGGCATTTTATTATATCTCATATTGAGCCGGCGCAATAGGGATGAAGAAGGGGAAAAGAGCTTACGGAAAAATCTACAAATATTATTTATAACATTGATTATCAGTTCTTTGTTTGTCACGGCATTTAGTTCTATATATTTTATCCGCAATCTGAATGATGAAAAAAACATTGACGTGTTAAGCGAAAAAGCCCATTCGGTTATGATAGAGTTGGAACACAAACTCTCCAACGAAGAGGTGCTGAACGAAGAGTGGAATGAATACCTCTCGGGTTTGCTGTATAAGTTTTCCCTGGTTTTCTTTTCAGACATTAATTTATACGATATTCACGGTAGGCTACTGGTCAGTTCTCGCCCTGAAATTTTTGACAAGAATCTGATTTCCGGCAATATGAATCCCGGCGCCTTTTATGCACTCGGTAAGCAAAAGCGTTCCCTCTACATTCAACAAGAAAATATCGGAACCTATCATTTTCTTTCAGCGTATTTACCACTGCGCAACAAAAACAATAAACAGATAGCCTACCTCAATCTACCGTATTTTGCGAAGCAAGACGAGATGGCTAACGAAATATCCGGTTTTATTGCTTCATTAATCAACATCTATGTAATATTGATAGCTTTGAGCATCGTGGCGACCTTGCTTCTTGCCAATTATATCACCAAACCCATTCGTATGCTCAACAGCCGTATTGAGAAGCTACGCATCGGTAAAGAAAACGAAAAAATTCTTTGGAAACGGCAAGATGAGATAGGAAAACTTGTGAGTGCCTACAACAAAATGGTAGATGAACTTGAAGAAAGCGCTCGAATGTTAGCCGATAGCGAGCGGGAAAATGCGTGGAAAGACGTTGCCCGGCAAGTCGCCCACGAAATCAAAAACCCACTCACCCCGATGAAGTTGAGTGTTCAATTTTTGCAAAAATCCTGGAATGAGAAATCCCCTGATTGGGACGAGCGGTTGCGGCGTTTCACGGATACACTCATTCAACAGATAGATATTCTGGAAAATATTGCCGGCGAATTTTCGGAATTTGCCGTTATGCCTGCGCCACAAAAAGAAAATATCGATTTGGTGGATGTGATCCAAAAGTCTATTCAGTTATTTCACTCTAATGAGAATGTGCGCATCCGTCTTCATTTCGACCAAGAAACAGATTTTCATATTTTCGCAGACCCCAAGCAATTTCACCGTGTTTTTACCAATCTCATTAAGAATGCTATTCAAGCCATTCCTCCGGAGCGGAAAGGGAAGGTAGATATCTATCTGAAAAAAGAAAAAGAGCTCATTCGTATCATCGTTCAAGATAATGGTAAAGGAATCAGTGAGGAGCAAGGCAAGAAGATTTTCCTCCCTAATTTCACTACGAAATCCCGGGGCATGGGCATCGGGCTTTCCATGACACGAAGTATTATTCGCAATCAAAACGGGAGAATCTATTTTGAGTCAAAACCCGGCGAGGGTACCCGGTTTATCATTGAGCTCCCTGCATAAAAAAACCTCAAAGAAATCTCTTATTTTTGATAAAAATTATTAAATTTGAAAAATTTTTTGAAAAATCTTTGGTGAAATGATTTTTTTATTAATTTTGCCAACCGGGTGAGGGAATTATTTTTTTTATTGGTTCCCCTAATTTTGGGGACAAGTGTTAGAAGTTTATTAATGGATGTTTTATTAAAATTTAAAGACTATGAAAAAGTTACAAAAAATCAGTTTAATTGGTGTATTATTACTTTTCCTGGGGGCAGGATTAACGGCACAAGAGTTAACCAATGCCGAGGCAATCAACAAGGCGGGGCGTCAACGGATGCTTAGCCAACGAATGATGAAAGACTATCTGATGATAGGTGCGGGGGTGAAAGTGGATGCCGCCAAAAAAGAATTGGACGGCGCCGTTGCCCTGTTTGAAGAGCAATTTCTGGAATTGCAAGATTTTGCTCCCAACAAGGATATTGAAAAAGCGCTGGAAACGGTCGAAAATCTTTGGATGCCTTTCCGCATGGCAGTCGTTTCGGAACCAAACAAAGCCGATGCTGCAAAATTAATTAACTCATCCAATGAATTGTTGGCTGCTTGTCATCAAGTTGTTTTGAAAATTCAGGAATATGCGGGTACAAACGCAGCAAAATTGGTAAATATCTCCGGTCGTCAGCGGATGCTTTCCCAGCGTATTGCGATGTATTATACCGCGTATTACTGGGGGGTAAAAAATGACAGAATCGTCAAAGACTTCAATACTGCAGTCGATGAATTTGAACAAGCCCTGGGACAATTGCAAGCAGCCAAAGAGAATACTAAAGAGATAAAAGATATTCTCGCTAAAACGGAAAAACAATGGCAATTTTCCAAAAAAGGCTTTGATCTCAATTCGGGAAGATTGATGCCGGCGGTAATTTTTGTTACCACCAATTCCATCCTCAAGAAGATGAATAAAGCTACCGGCTTGTATGAAAAAGTCATGGAGAAACTTCAAAACAAAAGCTAATGAAGGAGAAATTTTTTTCCGCTCTTTTTCTTTTGTTTCTGTCATTTGCTTCCTTAACTTCCATGGCTAAGTCCCATGAGCACGAAAGTACGATTATCTTTTGGGAGCAAAATGCTTTGTTGCACAGTATTATGAAAAACTATATGAAACTGGGTTTCAAAGCGGGAGGAAACAAAGAAATACGGGAACTGGACAACGATGTAGCACAATTTGAGGAAAATCTGAATACCTTATCGGATATGGCAGCCGGCACGGAGAATGAAAGTATCATGGACGAAATACAAGTTCACTGGTATAGATTCCGGCTCATGGCGATAAGCGTGCCTACGAGTTTTGACGCTGCTATTTTTATGTACCGGGGACAGGAAATAATCAAAAAACTTTCTTCCCTGATACTGCAAAAAAACGCATCCGGCATTTCTAAAAAAACCCGTTATTTTTCTAATCTGCTTGAGCTTTCCAACGATGTCCCTATGTATTACTATGCATATAAATGGGGTTGGGGAGCCAATAAGGCTGCCGCAAAAAGCGAAGAGAAGGATAACTGGATTTACCGGCTGTATATGGAAAAGAAGGAGGAACTTGCATCAAAACTAAAACAAGGCTCCTGGCTTTCCGCTTCGGAGGACACTAAGGATATCTATGCAAATCTCCTGGAAACCTACAAGCTTGCAAAGGAGGGTTTAAGCAGCACGGAAGACAGCAAGATTGTTTATTCGCTTGAAACACTTGAACAGAAGTTCAGTGAAATTTGTAAAGCTGCTTTTTATGATTTTCTGAAAGAGTGAGGTAGCGAAACGATTCTCAAAAGTTTTTAGTGAAATAATATTAAAAAAGGTTGGCATATTTGCCAACCTTTTTTTATGAACATCGAAGGAAACAACAGAGGATTAATACTCCATTGCATCCATACGTTTGTAGTAGTTATAACGCCATTTGGCAGCTTCTTCGGCTGCGGCAAACAGCTCTTCCGCTTCTTCCGGGAAAGATTTCAACAGGGAAGCAAAACGAACTTCACCTAATAGAAATTCCCTGAATTTGGAGAAATCCGGTTCTTTGGAATCCAAACTGAAAGGATTCTTTCCGGCTTCCTCTTTGCGTGGGTCATAATGCCACAAGGACCAGTATCCGGCTTCTACGGCACGTTTTTCTTCTTCCATCGTGCTATTCATTCCGGCTTTCAATCCGTGTGCGATACATGGAGCATAAGCGATAATCAAAGAAGGTCCGTCATAGGCTTCCGCTTCCTTCATCATTTTGAACAAATGGCTTTGATTGGCTCCTTGTGCGACTTGAGCTACAAATACATAACCGTAGGTAGTCGCAATGGCTCCCAAATCTTTTTTACGGATTTTTTTGCCGGAAGCAGCAAATTTAGCTACCGCACCGATAGGGGTTGATTTGGATGATTGTCCTCCGGTATTGGAATAAACTTCGGTATCCAATACGAGAATATTTACGTTTTCACCGGAAGCGATTACATGATCCAAACCGCCGTATCCGATGTCGTAAGCCCAACCGTCCCCACCGATAATCCAATTGGATTTTTTCGCCAGGAAGGATCTTAATTTCAATACTTCGCGAGCCACATCATTATCCTCATATACCAAGGCATCAATTAATTTTTGGGAAGGTTCTTTGTTGGCGGCAGTGTCATTTTTCGTAGCCAACCATTCTTCTATCAACGCCTGAGTTCCTTCTTTGAAGGAGTCTTTGTTTTCTTGCAACATACGTCCGAGGCGGTTGCGAAGCTTGGAAGTGGCGACTGCCATTCCAAAACCATATTCCGCATTGTCTTCAAAAAGGGAGTTTGCCCAAGCGGGTCCTTGTCCCGAATGTTGGTTTACCGTGTAAGGTGTGGAAGGAGCCGAAGCACCATAGATAGAGGAACAACCCGTTGCATTGGCAATCATCATATTTTCCCCGTACAATTGGGTTGCCATTTTGATATATGGTGTCTCTCCACAACCGGCACAAGCACCGGAAAATTCAAACAGCGGTTGCGCAAATTGCGAATTTTTGACACTTTTTTCTTTCGGAACAACATTTTCTTTGTATCCGACATGTTTATCCATATATTCCCATACCTTCGCCTCTTCCAATTGCGTCTCGAGCGGCATCATCTTCAATGATTTCGGTTTGGAAGGACAGACTTGGACACACACACCGCATCCGGTACAATCGAGTACACTGGTTGTAATTCTGAATTCGAGCCCGCCAAACTGTTTCGCCGGTTTTGCCGTGATTGTTTTTGCCCCTCCGGGTAAATTGGCGACCTCTTCCTCATTCAAAAGGAAAGGACGGATGACTCCGTGAGGACAAGACGAAGCACAAAGATTACATTGAATACAAGTGTCGGCATTCCATTCCGGTACTTCCACGGCGACCCCGCGTTTTTCGTAAGCGGCGGTACCTGCCGGCATAGAACCGTCTTCGATATTCAGGAATGCACTTACCGGCAATTCGTCTCCGCGCAAGCGGTTGATCATATCCGCTACGTTTTTCACATAGTCCGGAGCATCTTTATCCAATTTGTCATAAATGGCAAGATTGTCTTCCACATTTGCCCAAGAGGCGGGAATGTCTAATTTCGTTACTGCCGTACCCCGTTCTACCGCCTCGTAGTTCATATTCACGATTTTATCTCCTTTCCTTCCGTATGACTTTTTGATAGCGGCTTTCATTTCCGCTTTTGCCAATTCGTAAGGAATAATATTGGAAACATAAAAGAATGCCGATTGCATAATGGTATTGGTACGGTTGCCCAAACCGATTTCTTTTGCAATTTTAGTAGCATTAATGACGTAAACATTCAATTCTTTTTCCGCAATAATCTTTTTGTAATGGTCGGGAATGCGGTTTAAGGTTTCTTCCGGAGTCCACACGCTGTTGATTAAGAAGCTGCCTCCTTGTTTAATCCCTTTGAGCATATCATCATATTTATTGAGATAGGCAGGGACGTGGCAAGCCACAAAATCCGGCGATCCGACCAGATAGGTAGAGCGGATAGGTTCGTCGGACGAACGTAAGTGTGAAATGGTGATGCCTCCCGACTTTTTGGAATCGTACGCAAAATAAGCTTGTACGTATTTGTCGGTAGCACCGCCGATGATTTTAATCGAATTTTTGTTGGCACCGACGGTTCCGTCAGAGCCCAATCCGTAGAATTTAGCAGCGTACATTCCTTTGGGAGCCAAAGAAAGCGTTTCCGGTTTGGGTAAGGAATGGAAAGTAACATCATCTACGATGCTGATTGTAAATTGATTTTTCGGCTGATCCAGTTTCATATTATTGAAAACGGCCAAAATATCGGTAGGTACCGTATCTTTGGAACTCAATCCGTAGCGGCCTCCTACGATGAGCGGCGCATTTTCTTTACCGTAAAAGATGTCGCGGACATCGAGATACAGAGGTTCGCCGTTGGCACCCGGCTCTTTGGTCCTGTCCAAAACAGATATTTTCTTAACTGTCTTGGGAAGCACTTTCATAAAATACTTCTCTGAGAACGGACGATAGAGATGCACGGTAATCACCCCTACTTTTTCCCCTTTCTCCATAAGGTAATCAACGGTTTCCCGGATAGTCTGGGTGACGGAACCCATAGCTACAATAATATTTTCCGCTTCGGGATGTCCGTAATAATCAAAAGGATGATACTCACGACCGGTGATTTTTTCGATCTCACGCATATATTCCTCTACGGTATCCGGCACGGTTTCATAAAACGGATTTATCGCCTCTCTCGCTTGGAAAAAGATGTCCGGATTTTGTGCCGAACCGCGGGTTACGGGATGTTCGGGATTGAGCGCACTCTCACGGAAACTTTGCAAAGCTTCGTGATCTACCAGCGGAGCAAGATCTTCCATCTCCATCAATTCGACCTTTTGAATTTCATGGGAGGTACGGAATCCGTCAAAGAAGTGTACGAAAGGAATCCGGGTTTTGATAGCTGCCAGATGAGCTACCCCTGCCAGGTCCATCACTTCTTGGACACTGGAAGTAGATAAGAGCGCAAATCCGGTTTGTCGGGTTGCCATGACATCGCTGTGGTCACCAAAAATGGAAAGTGCATGCGTAGCAATCGTACGGGCACTTACGTGAAATACTCCCGGAAGTAACTCTCCGGAAATTTTATACATGTTGGGAATCATCAGCAACAAGCCTTGAGAAGCGGTGAAAGTGGAAGTCAATGCCCCTGCTTGCAAGGCTCCGTGAACGGCGCCGGAAGCGCCTCCCTCGGATTGCATCTCTCTAACATCAACGGTGTCGCCAAAAATATTTTTTCTACCATGTGCTGCCCAAGTATCCACATATTCTGCCATATCGGAGGAAGGTGTGATAGGGTAGATACATGCCACTTCGCTAAACATATACGCTATATGGGAGGCTGCATAGTTCCCCTCACAAGTGATAAACTTTTTTTCTTTTGCCATAACGCAATAATTTTATTATATTAAAAACATATCAAAAAGACAATTTTTACAAATTGCAGGTTGCGAAATTATAAATATTTTGAAATGAAAAAATAATTCTCTCAATTTAGAAAATGTTCACATTGTGATGTGTATAACATGTTGAGCCTATCCCTTCCGGTCGATTCCCGGGAATAAGTTCAGGTGTATATGACTATGGACAAATCGATGCGGCTTTTGCTTTCAACTCTTCCACTTCACTTTTTAATTCATCTTTGGATACATGGCGCAATGCTCTCTTCATATACGGGCAGGCTTGCAAACTGTCGTGAGTTGCCAAAAGCACATAGGCTTTGTTTTTGTTTGCATAGAAGTCGGCAGTATCTTTGGCTAATACACGCTCTATATATTCCAGTGCGGTATCATAGTTGCCCAGTTTGTATTCGGCATAACCTATGCTGTTGATAGCAAAGATATCCTCCGGGTTTTTACGTAGTACCTTTTGAAAATCTTTCCTTGCCTCCTTGTATTTATCTTTCAGATTATACAGGTATGCCCGGTATGAATATGCCAAGGTGTAGGTACTGTCCAATTCAATAGCGCGGTTGATATCTTGCATCGCCTCATCATAACGTTCCAATTTTATCAAAGCGGCGGCACGTTTTGTTCGAATCTGACAATCTTCATAGCCCTGACGCAGGGCATTGTCCCAAAGGGAAAAATCATCATGCCATGTAGTGGCTTGCAGGTAGCCGAGATACCCAAAGATTATTATTACCGGACTGACAATAAGATATTTAAATATAGTTTTTCCCGTTTTTGAGAAGATCGTATCTATGCCGTAGGCAAAAACGATAAAGAGACCTATCGAAGGAATATAGGTAAAACGGTCGGCGATGATAATAGGGACTCCTACGGTAATCAAAAACAGCCCTATGCTTAAAAAGAAAGCCAGCCCGAAAAAGACCAAACGGTTTCTGAAAAAACTGATAATGAGTGCTATGAAATAAACCAGATAAGCGATTCCATAGATGCCTGCCGAAATTCCGTATGGGATGGGATAAAGCGCTGAAAGATGAAGCGGAAAAGCCAATTTTTTGAGATATAAGTAGAAGGAATATGACGTTAAAATTATGCGTTCGGTCATCGGTAAGCCCGTATGGTTTCGCGCTGCTCCCCAGCGATAATGAAAATAAAAAGTCATTAAGCCGTAGGCAAAAGCCAAAATGAAAAAAGGTGCTTTTTCCAGTAAAACCTCTTTGCTCAGCCACCTGCGTTGACGGACGAAATCAATCAATACCAAAACGAAAGGAAAAGCTACGGCACTCCCTTTGGACAATAAAGACAATATGAGCATCAGGAATACCATATTGTAGGTTTTCTTTGCAGGTTTTTCGATATATTTCAGATAATAATTTAGTCCTGCCAGGAAAAAGAAAGCATACAGTGTGTCTTTTCGTTCGGTCGCCCAAGCTACGGACTCCACGTGCATCGGATGAATCCCGAATAGGAGAGCCGTCAAAACGGCAACAAAATGGCGACCGGTCAAACGGAAAACGAAATAATAGACCAATATGGAATTGGCAATGTGAAGCAGCAGATTAGTAGCGTGAAAGACTGCCGGATTCAGACCGTCCACCGCATAATCCAAGGCAAAAGTAAGTTGAATCAGAGGTTGATAGAGTCCCCGCAGAGGTTTTGTAAACCATGTCCAAATATTGGACAAGGAAAAAGATTCGATAAGTTTATTATGGGTAATATAGTACCAATCATCCCATTCGACAAACCCATTATGGAAAAGAGGGGAAAAAACAATCAGGATAATCAATGCAAGACTTCCTAAAGTCCAATATTTCAATTGTGAATTTTTCATTATCTTCCGTATTTTTTTATATCACTTATGCCCGGTTTTTTTTAGCAAGGGTTTATTCCCATTGACTTTCTCCTTCTGCCGAAAACGTCTGAATAGCGGCGGGCTTATCCGCTTTTACTTTCATTATTGAGCTGCCGTTTGTGTCATTTCCGTTTGTTTTGTCTCTAACACTTTGACCATCATTGTACATTGTCCGGAATAGATTGTTCAAGTACAAACCTGTCTGCCGTATGCTCATGCAGGACTTGCGAAATTTTCAAAGCCAAAGAATGGGCTTCCGTCAATACGATGTGTTGAGCTTTCCGGATTGACCGTTTTGAGTATGAGCCAAGTGAAGTTGTCGGACATAATAGACAGGCTTTAATTATTTATTTCTAAATTTCTTTTTCCTTCTTCCCAGGCTGTTGCATATTTTGCAACAGTTGAATTTTTTTCTAATTCTCCTTCTTTAAAAATACTACTAATGTGTCTTGAAATAACAGATTTATCCTTCTCAAGAAGGTCCGGCATTTGATTTAGGTTAAACCAAACGGTGTCTTTTTCAAGCTTGACCTCTATCGAAGTTTTTCCTTCCTTTGTTTTGTATATTTTAATTTCCGATGTATCCATTTATCAAAAATACATTGTTACTTTTGGCAAAGGTACGGTTTCCCGGAATTAAATTGAGAAAAAATTTCCCCCTATACAGGCATCAAGCGGTAAGGGTGCAAATGAAATATCTGCACCCCGCATTGAAATAAAATTTTCGCTTGGGCTTAAACCTGTACCGGATACAGAAAGCCTCAAACGGGATTCTTGCATGGAAATATACTCCCCATTAAGTAGTGTTTGTCCATACAGTCAAGAGTCTAGGCTAGAATGTTCAAGAACAAGGCTTACGAATCTTTATTCCTGCCTATCACATCGACAAAGTCGCGATACGATTTAAACAAGTTCATGGTGAAAAGATTAATATTTTTCAATTCTTGCAGAATGTTGAAAAACAGCATACTGTTTCGTACGCCGACAACATCTTCTTTGACCCGTTTGACTTGATTGCGGCGGGCATCGTCAATCTGTTTGATGATGTCTTCCATCTTTTGATTGAGTTCATCCCGTTTGGAGAAATCGTAAGAGTCAATAGCTTTTAACACATCATTACTGAATCCGGTCATAGATGCATTTAACTTTGTCAATTCATCAATTTGTTCTTGAATCAAAGGCGTATGACTGTTGGTGATATGTTCTACAATGGGAGCAATGGCATAGCGGGCAGCCAGGGCAATTTCCCGTTGAGTATCGAGTAACTGCAGATAGTAGGGACCTGCTTCGATGGCGTCCGGCGTCAATTTGAGCAATATCTTGTTTGCTCTGTCTTTCCGTTTTTTCGTGTAAGCATCCAATTTCCCCACATCTTTCATCAGGGGTTTGCCGAATCGCACGTCCGTCTTTCCGGCACCCTCAATAGCTCTTTCCAAATACGAAGCGGTACGTTGAAGCACTTTGTGAACTTGTTTGGACGATTTTTGGAGAAGTTCACCGGCATTAATTTCCTCCACTTTATTGGCTTCCGCAATTTCCATATCGTCTTCCGACATTTCTTCTGCTTTGGAGGGTTTGATATGCGTTTTGTACATATAAAATACCACTCCGGCTTCCAAGATGAGAGCAACGACAAAGCCGGTATGATAGATGATCAGGGCAAAAGTGAAGGCGATGATAAAAGCTGAGATTGCTGTCAAAAACCAACCGGCAATCACATTCATCACGCCGGCAATACGATATACAGCCGATTCTCTACCCCAGGCACGGTCTGCCAGAGAAGCTCCCATGGCTACCATGAAAGTAACATAAGTGGTAGATAGAGGAAGTTTAAAAGAAGTCCCTATGGAAATCAAGATAGCCGAAACCAGCAGGTTAACGGAAGCTCTGACCATATCAAATTCGGGAATATCTTCTTCATTTTTAATCGTTATTTCCGGCGCTTGAAAGCGGGCATCTATCCAAACCCGTGTGGATAAAGGAATGACTTTTTGAACGGTCTTGTTCAAATTGAGAGCACCCCGCACCACTGCCCGGGATACAATGTTGGACGTAAAACGTTCATCTTTGTCTCCTTGAGCCGACAAATCCAAAGCGGTCTTGGCTACATGCTTGGCTTTCTTGGAAAACCACAAGGTCGCTACCATCACCAAACCGGCAGCAATCAAAAAATAAAGGGGTGTAGGCACTTTATTACCCGCCAAGTCGGTCATCATATACAGGTGCATATCTTGTCCCGAAGCAGACCAAAAATCCCAAGAGTTGTATGCCGCAATCGGCACTCCGATGAAATTTACCAAGTCATTGCCTGCAAAGGCTAAAGCCAAAGAAAAGGTGCCGAGCAATACGATAAATTTAAAAATATCTTTCTTAAAAACTTTGACAGTCAGGAAAGTAACGATAGTCCAAAAGATAAAACTTCCGCTGATTATCACTGCGGTATATTGGTGGAGAAATCCTTTGATATCGCCATAAAAGTCTGTTCCTTTCAACCCTTTCAAAACAATGAAGTAGGTGATCGCAGCTATCGAAAACCCGCCGAACAGCGAGGTAGCTATGGCTCTTTTTTGAATATCAAATTGAAAACTGAAAACAAGACGTGAAACATATTGTACCAAAGCCCCGACACTAAAAGCTACGATGACCGAAAAGAGTATTCCGAATATAATGGTCAATGCCCGTGAGGAGTTAATGTAGTTTGCAAGATTGGCAATAGGTTGGTCCTGACCGATAACATTGATGAGTCCGACTGCAACTGCCGCACCCAATAAATCAAAAACAATGGAAACCGTTGTGGAAGTAGGCATCCCGAGATTGTTGAAAACATTCAGTAAAAGAATATCACCTATCAAAACGGCGACAAAAACAACCAAAACGTCATAAAAATTGAATGCTTCGGGATGAAAAATTCCTTTACGAGCCACTTCCATCATCCCACTGGAGAAAACGGCTCCCACGAAAATTCCGGCACTGGCGATGATCATAATGGTTTTAAAACTAAATGCCTTGGAACCCAGTGAGGCATTCAAAAAATTGATGGCGTCATTGCTCACACCGACAATCAAATCCACTACTGCAAGCAGAGCCAAACTAAGAATCACAATAAGAATAATCGTATTCATAACTTCGTATTTTTATTTTCGCTGCAATAT
>WFZU01000211.1 GCA_015489405.1 Bacteroidales bacterium | reverse complement strand
GGTATAGATACGTATGCCGTACAATCCCATGTGGATGGCGGTGGACAAAACCTTACGGAAATGACGGTCGTGCCCGGCAATCCGGTTGCCTCAACCCCTTCCGTAACTTGGGTTTACCCGGAAGGTTTATGGTATGCGGACGGCTTTATTCCTACGCCAAATGCCCAAAAAGTGTATCGTATGCAACCGTCCCCGCTGGATGATTATTATTGTGGTATCTACAATGAACACGGAAACTCCAAGATATTCACACTGGCTGTCGAAACCGCAAAAATCGACACCCAAGAAAATACCGATGCTTTCTTTGGAGATGTTTTGGAACATTTCGGATTTCCTATTTCCGTAGCGGAAAATACGGCGACGTATTTCGATTTAGGACAAAACACCCCGAATCCATTCCAAGCAAAAACGACCATCCCTTATGAGTTGAAAGAAAATGCTAATGTTCATTTGAGCATCAGAAACTTGCTTGGGCAGGTCATTTTTGAAAAAGAAATCAACGGACAAACGGCAGGCAGTCATCATTTTGACATTGATGTAAAAAAGCAAGGATTACATGCGGGGATTTATACCTACACATTGACTATTAACGGTCAAAGCAGTACGAAAAAAATGATAGTTCAATAAATAACTTTACCGTAACGGGAAGTGCCCGACACTCTCCGTTACGGTACTTAGCTTACAAAAACTGATTATGAAAAACAAAATCACACTCGTCCTCGGCACTTTTCTGTTCGTGTTTTCCCTACACGCCCGGACGCTCACTTCCGGCGCTGCCTCCAAGATTGCCCGGAATTTTTTGCGGGAAAACGAACACCCGGATTATAGCCTTCGCGAGCCCCTGCTTGTGAACCGGAACAACACCGATATTGCCTACTTATTTCGATTGGTTCCCCGTGGTTTTGTCTTGGTCTCTACCGTCGAAACGCGCAATCCGGTCATCGGATTTTCCTGGGAAAACAACTTCTCTATGGAAGATATGGACAATAATCCCGTATTTTCCGTTCTGGAAGGGATACACCATGAACGACAAGCGCTCCGGCGGCATCCCGAAGCGGACAAACCCGTGAAAACCAAATCGTTCATCGTGGGACCTCACGTCTATACCCTGTGGGGACAAGTCAACTGCCACGATGCCTCCGGCAATCTTATCAACGTTACCAATCTGAATACACCGAACCACTGTGCCGTGGGTTGTGTTGCCATTTCCCTTGCGACCATTTTGCACTACTACAAATGGCCCCCCAAAGGCAAAGGCTCCCATTCCTATTATGACGGAAACGGTTCGCTGACCGGAAATCATACCGCCAACTACGCTATCGAATATCCGTGGGAATTGATGAAAAACAAGTACAATAATCAAAATTCCACCTTGCAAGAAAGACAGGCTGCCGGACTGCTGGCTTATCATGCCGCCGTAGGCGTAAATATGGATTTTGAAAACGGAGGTTCGACCTCCAATGTCAATCAAATTCCCTATGCATTGAATCATTTCTTCCGCGTACACGGTTACTACAAAAATATCAACTCCGCCAGTTTCTGGGTGGATGTGGATAAGAATATGATTGAAGCCAATCCGGTAGCGATAGCCGTTGAAAATAACAATGGGAACGGACATTCGATGATTATTGACGGGCTTAAAGTGGAAGACAACGGAGACCGTTTTTATCATCTCAATTGCGGCTGGTGGGGAAGCACCAACGGCTGGTATGCCCTGCAAGGAAATTTTAATGCCGGCACCTATACGAGCATTCTCGGAGGAGTGATTGATGCCATCCCCGTTGCGTATATTCCCCAACAAAACTATTTCGGTACCAATGTGATTACACTTCACTGGCAATATACCCATACCATAGAAGCCAACTCCTTCATCGTTCAACAAAAAATTGATGACGGCGACTGGACGACGCTGAACGACAATGTTCAGGACACCAGCCTGTTGGTAGGGCTTGCCGATACACTCGCAGAATACTATTTCCGTGTGAAAGCCAAAGTCAATGGCGAATATTATTCCAACACGTGGTCCAATACGATGCACTTGCTGCATTATCCGGTAGGAATGAGCGATCACGTCAAGACGGCGGAAATTCACGTTTCGCCCAATCCCGCAACTTCTGACATTACCCTTTCAAACATTGCCAAAAATACGGATATTCAAATCGTTGACATCAACGGAAAAGTGTATTTCTCCCAACAAATCAATACGGACAAATCACTCTATTCGATAGATATTTCCACTTGGGAGAAAGGAGTTTATATCCTCCGTGTGCTTCATTCGGGGAAAGTAACAAGTCAAAAAATAGTAAAGTACTAATACATTTATGGATAACTTGATCATCAAATATCTTGCCGGCGAGACTTCGTCCGAAGAATCCAAGGCGGTAGAGCATTGGAAAGCGGAAAACCCCGGGGAGTTCCGGAAATGGAAGGAGGCTTATGACTTCGATATTTTTGAAAATGTAGATTTCAATGCTCCGGATTTGCCCCGCCTCCGCACTTCCTCCCGGAAATACTCCTATGCTATCGCTGCGAGCCTTGTTCTTTTGCTTGGGGTCGCTTGGTTTTTTCATCAACATCAAAAAGAAGTTGCAGGAAAACGGATTACGATTGCCAATACCGGACAGTCCGGATTGAAATATGAACTGCCCGATGGCACTTCCATCACCCTCAAAAAGGGAGCAAGCATCTCTTACTCAAATGATTTCCAACGAGATATAACATTACAGGGGACTGCCTTTTTAAAAGTTCACAAAGACCCCTCACACCCTTTTGTTGTGCATACAGGACTTTCCACGGTACGGGTATTGGGCACACAATTTTTAATTCAAGCTCTACCCGGCGGTCAAAGCATTATTCTCAAAGAGGGAATAGTGGAAGTATGCAACCATCAAAATGAAAAGAAAGTGCTTAGACATTATGGAGACGAACTGCGCATAGACGACAATGGAGATTTTGCCTCATTCGGCAAAGCCAATTTTAAGCTGTATCTGTCTTGGACGTCCACCAAAATTGATTTTAATCATTGTTCGGTAGAAGAAGTGCTGCAATATCTCGGAGACACCTACGGCATTAAATATCAAGTAAAAGACAGCGCATTTCTCCATACTGAGTTGGTCGGTTCTGCTCCGGCACACAATCCGGAATTAGTCATTCGTGCTATTGCCGGCATTACAAAGAAAAAAGTTATTACATCGGATCATCAGTTTATTTTTGAATAAAATGAGAAATATGAAATCAGTAAATCACATTAGAAAAATTCTTTTCTTACTGTTAATCAACGTGTTATCTTTCACGATTTTTGCCGCCCATCCCGTGAGAGGACAGGGACACAAATCACAATCGGAGATACGCGGACTTCTCCGGCAGTTGGAAGAAAAGTTTGACGTTTCGATCATGATGGATGCGTCTTTGTTGGAACAGAAAGAGCTGACTCAAAGAATTGCGGATAATGCTTCCCAAATTCTCGCCGCTTCCGGCATCGATCAGTCTCTCCGCCTATTGGTAAAAGACTTGAACATCGAGTACCAAAAAATGAATGACACCTACTATATCATCAGGGAGAAGACCGGCACTCTCAAAAGAAGCAAAGAAAAGGCTGTCCCGGAGGGAAAAAAGAAAAAAAAAATTGAAGGAGTCGTCATTGGTGCCAAAGACAAACTCCCCATCCCCGGGGTTACCGTAGTAGTGAAAGGCACTAACACGGGCACCGCCACAGACATGGACGGCAGATTTGAACTCGAAATACCCGAAGGAGCAAAAACCATCGTTTTCTCATTCATCGGAATGAAAAAAATCGAGATGAATGTTGATAAACTGAAAGCCAAAGGCAACATCATCAAGATGGAAGAAGACTACTTCGGTTTGGACGAAGTGGTGATTTCCGGAGTGGCTGCCGCTACACCGCAAAAAAATCTGACCGTTACGGTCAAGAGGGTGGATACGAAGTCCATGCAAGGCGTGCAAGCATCCAGCGCCATCAGTGCCTTGCAAGGCAGGGTCGGAGGATTGCAAATCATCAACGGAAGCGGCAAACCGGGAGGAAGTGTCGGCATCAAATTGAGAGGAGCGTCCAGCATCAACGGAAGTATTGCTCCCTTGGTAATGATCGATGGGATCATCGTCCGCACCTCCCTTTCCGATATTAATTTTGACGACATCGAATCCTACGAAGTCGTCGAAGGAGCCGCCGCCTCCGCCCTCTATGGTTCCCGTGCCGCCAACGGAGTCATCGTTCTCAAAACCAAGCGGGGAAGCCAACTGAAATCCGGCGACGTAGTAACCACCGTCAAAGCCGAATATGGATTTCAGGAATTACCCAAACATATCCCCCTGGCAACACATCATCCCTACCGCCTCGCCGACGATTGGGAAAATTACGATTATACCCGCTACTGGCACGTGCTCTACAACGATGAGGGGGAAGTGATTTCCGGGTCAAGGTCTATCAATAATCCGGATTCATCCTATGTGGATCAACCTTTCCGCCAAGTACATGATTTTCAAAAAGAAATCTTTCAAAAAGGGGTCTATTACAGCACTTTTGCTTCCATCGCCGCCAAACAAAACAAAATGAACTATTTTATCTCATTTGAACACAATAAACAAGAAGGAATTTTCCGCTATACCAAGGGCTATTCACGTAACAATTTCACGCTTACATTAGACAGCTATCTGACCGACAAATTAAAACTCTCTTCCTCTACCCATTTGATTTCATCCATAGCTAATGATCCCGGCAATATCTATCAAGCGACTTTCGGAATGATGGCAATGAGTCCGGATGTGAATCTGATTGATTCGGTCTATGCCGACGGAAGTCTGAAATTGAGTTTATACCCCGACCCTTGGCAACGGGGCGTCGTCGAAAACCCGCTTATCCCTTTGTACTACGTCCATCGCGAGAGGAAACAAAACAGTTTCTTCGGCAATGTGAATATGAAATATGACATCTTTGATTTCCTGAGCGCAAACATAAAATATTCCTACGAATACAGATATTCCAATTCTACCAAGACCTACCCCTTGGGATATATAGGAAGTAGCGGATCGTATGCCGACGGGTATTATTCCGACAACAATTTCAATAGTTTTGCCCAAGAAATACAACCGATACTTAACTTCAACCGCAAAATTGACGACCTATTGATAAATACGAAACTGAGTTTCAAATACGAGTCCTATCAAAATTCAAATAAAACTTTTGACGGGCGGAATTTTACGGCAGCAGATTTGGAAGTATTCCAAAATTTTGACCCGAGCACTATCGGAGGCTATTCCACTACGCAGAAAATTGTTTCCGAAGACTTTTTCGCTATCACGGATTTGAATTACAAAGATACGTACATGGCGTCCGCACTTATCCGTCGCGACGGGTCATCATTATTTGGAGAAAACGAACGTTGGCAAACCTACTACCGTGTCTCGGGAGCGATACGACTATCCAATTTTATACAAGCCGGATGGCTAAACGAAATGAAACTGTCATCTGCCTACGGAATAGCCGGACTCAGACCCAATTTTTATCAACAATATGAAACGTGGAGCATCTACAACGGGATGTTGTTTCCTCACACTCAGGGAAATAAAAACCTGAGACCTGCCGTTTCCAAAGAATGGGAAATAAGTCTCAATATGGCATTCCTGAACCGTTTCCACTCGCAAACAACCTATTCTATCGGCAAGACGGACGGGGCACTGTTTTTAGTACCCCAACCCTCCCAGTTCGGCTTTCCCTATCAATGGCAAAATATCGGAGGTGTCTCTTCCCGTGCATTTTCTTCTACCCTCGACGCTCAGCTGTTTAACGGGAAAAATTTTCATTGGAATGCCGGGCTGACGTTCTCCAAAGTATTTGAAAAAATCGATAAACTCGGCGTGCCGGAATTTTATCAAGGACCCAATAGTGCTTTCCTGGTACGCGATAATGAAATTCACAATGTCATTTACGGGTATGACTGGGTACGGACGTTGGATCAAATGTATCAACAATTACCCGAAGGAGCCAGCATTAATGACTATGAAGTTAATGACGAAGGCTATGTAGTCCCCCGCGGCTCCATAGGAACGAATCAGGAAAAGGCAATTCCCCTCGATCAAAACAATGACGGGGTTAAAGACAAAGTCATTATCGGAAAAGGAAACCCTGACTTTATTATGGATTTTAACAATACGATTTCTTTCTACGGGGTAGAATTAGGTTTTATGCTCTCCTGGAAAAAGGGAGGGGATATTTACAACTACTCCCGCCAATATCTTTACCGTGATTTGAGAGCAGCGGAAATTGACCAGTATGGAAAGCCCGAAGACCAAAAGAAAAGTCTGTATTACTACCAGAATTTTTACAGCAATACGGAAACGAACTCCTATTTCGTCGAAGACGGCTCCTATCTGAAAATAAGAGAACTCTCTATCAGTTACAAATTGCCTCATATCTCCAAAATTTTCGGAGAGAAATCATTTATCAAAGGATTACGCATCGGAGCACAGGGAAGAAATGTTTATACATTCACCGGGTACAAAGGATTTGACCCCGAAGTAGCCTATCGTATCAACGGTCATTATTTCCCCTTCGACCGCTTTACCTATCCTAATTTCAGGACTTACACATTTTCTTTGCGTTTGCAGTTCTAATAATTTTTTCTGCGACAGCAGTGATACATAATGTTTTATGATGATTGAAAAAACAAATACGATGATAAAAAGAAGCATAAAAATCCGGAATCTACTTATAATGATAGTCTTGCTTTCCGTGGGGGTGAGTTCCTGCGTGAAAGATTTGGACGTTCCGAATCCGAACGAACCCGGAAGCGACCACATTTATGACAATCCGCGGATGGTGATGAAAGTAGCGCAAAGCAGTTATTACAAATGGTGGAACGCTACCAATACGGATGTCTCCCCGCGTATGGCGATGTGGGTGATGGCAGACCAGGGTACCTGCTCCTGGGCAAACCGCGGAATGTATCACCTCTCTTCCGAACCGAGGGCGCCTTTCAACAATGACCCGTCCTATACCTACGCCAGTATCAATGAAAATTTCTGGAAAAGTCTCTATGCCTCCTATTTTATGGCTAACGGCTGTATCCGCACCATTGAACAGGATTCGATGAAAATCGAAATCGATAATATAGACAACACAGCTTTGACGCTTGCCTTTTCGCATTTTGTCAGAGGGCTGAGCATCGGATACCTCGGCTTGGTCTATGACCAAGGAGCAATCACGGATCCCGAAACGATGATTATGGACACCACTTTCAAACCTTATTCCAAACTTATTGATGATGCCCTGTATTCCCTCGACAAAGTGATAGAAATATGCACGCAACCGGGCACTTCCTTTGAGATTCCCGCCGAATGGATTAACGGGAAGTCCTATTCCAACCAAGACTTGGCAAAACTTGCCAATTCCTATGCTGCCCGTTTTTTGGTTTACAAAGCCCGCACCAAAGCGGAATGTGAAGCTGCCGACTGGGCAAAGATAAAAGATTATGCCGAGGCGGGCATTGACGAAAATGTGGAAGTGTTGATGGACAATGATATTTGGAAAAGCCTCTGGCGAAGATATACGGTACGCCCGGGCTGGGCACGCATTGATGCCCGTATCATTCACCTCCTGGACAATTCCTATCCGTGGAGATTTCCGGACAACGGCGTGAATCCCGAACCGGCATCTTCTGCCGACGGACGTTTGGCTTCCGACTTTCATTTTGACCCTTCTTGCAATATGAAGCCCGAAAGAGGATATTATCACTTCTCCAATTACGAATACGCCCGCTACGACTACGCATACAATAATGT
>WFZU01000210.1 GCA_015489405.1 Bacteroidales bacterium | reverse complement strand
CTTTGAGACTTGTTCCGTCTTCTTTTTTCGCATGACGGCGGGGCACAAAGCCTTCCACTCCGTATGGCAAGGAAACGAGTGTACCTTTATCGCTCACTTCGGTAACGGTACCTTGATGTACGGAACCTTCAGTGAAAACAGATTCAAATACATCCCAAGGATTTTCCTCAAGTTGTTTGTGTCCTAAACTCAGACGTCTGTTTTCTTTATCAACATCCAATACGACGACTTCAATCTCTTCACCGATTTTGGTAAATTCAGCCGGGTGTTTGATTTTCTTAGACCAGGAGAGGTCCGAGATATGGATCAAACCGTCAACACCTTCTTCCAATTCTACGAAGATACCGAAATTCGTAAAGTTACGAACTTTAGCCGTATGTTTGGAGCCGATAGGATATTTGGTTTCAATATCTTGCCATGGGTCAGGAATGAGTTGTTTCATACCCAAGGACATCTTGCGTTCTTCTCTGTCCAACGTCAAGATGACCGCTTCCACTTCACTGTTAACTTTCAAGAAATCATGAGCAGTCCGCAAGTGTTGAGACCAAGACATTTCCGAAACGTGGATCAAACCTTCTACTCCGGGCAAGATTTCGATGAATGCACCGTAATCCGCTACGACCACGATTTTTCCTTTCACAACGTCTCCGACTTTTAAGTTCGGATCCAGGGAATCCCAAGGATGTGGTTGCAATTGTTTTAGACCCAATGCGATACGTTTTTTGTTTTCGTCAAAGTCCAAAATGACTACTTTCAGAGTTTGATCCAACTCAACGATTTCTTCCGGATGACTGATGCGTTTCCAAGACAAATCCGTGATGTGAATCAAGCCGTCAACGCCACCCAGGTCAACAAATACACCGTAGGAGGTGATGTTTTTGACGGTGCCTTCGAGTACTTGTCCTTTTTCAAGGCTTTTGATAATCTCTGCTTTTTGGATTTCGAGTTCGTCCTCGATAAGAGCTTTGTGGGAGACGACCACATTTTTAAACTCGTGATTGATTTTTACGACTTTCAATTCCATAGTCTTTTCTACGAAAGCATCAAAGTCGCGGATAGGTTTCACATCAATTTGAGAACCCGGCAAGAACGCCTCAATGCCGAATACATCCACGATGAGCCCACCTTTGGTACGACTCTTCACGAAACCGGTAATGATTTCGTCATTGTCGTAGGCTTTGTTCACTCTGTCCCAAGAACTGAGGATTCTGGCTTTTTTGTGAGATAAAATGAGTTGTCCTTTGGCATCTTCCAATTGCTCAATATAGACTTCCACTTTATCGCCGACTTTGAGGTCGGGATTGTAACGGAATTCATTCAACGGAAGTACTCCTTCGGATTTATAACCGATATTGACAACCACTTCCCGGTCGGTAAGGGCTACCACAGTACCTTCGATCACTTGGTGAACTTCAATGGATTTCATCGTATTTCCATACTCTTCTTCCAAAGACTTGTATTCGCTCATGTCGTAATCAAGGTCTTTGTTGCCGGCATCCCAATCAAATTCGGGAGGCTCTGTTGGAGCTGTGGCTTTTGCAGGAACTTCCGCTTCGGTTTTTACTTCTGTTACAACTTCCTCAACCGTTTCGGCAGGTACTTCTGCCTCTGCAGCTACTTCTTCAGCAGCAGTTTCTGCGGTTTCTTTTACTTCTTCTTGAGGAGTTTCATTCTTCTCTTCTTGAGGCTCTACGTGCTCAAATTCATTTTCTTTTTCTGACATAAAAAAAGATTTGTATTTCGCAAGCTTGTCTCCGGTCCCGGTACCCTGAAAACAGCTTGTGAAAATGGTTTATACTTACGTATTTTACCGGGGCTGCAAAATTAGTCTATTTTGCTAATAAACAAATATTTATTTACTTATTTTGAATTTTTTTTAAAACCTGTGAAAAATCCGGAATCCGGAACACATTTGAAGGAATGAAAAAAACTTATTTCCCGTTTTTTTGCAGCAATCTGCATAGTTGTAGAAAATCTTGGCTGGACAATTGTTCTGCACGAAGCGATAAAAAACGGGCGATTTCGTC